>JBGSPT010000391.1:0-4417 GCA_041738475.1 Treponematales bacterium | reverse complement strand
GTTCCCGCTCCGCCGCGGAGACGAGCGCCGCCGCCGCGAACAACACCAGGAGCGCGGCGGGGCGGACCCGCCAGATCGATCTGCTTTCCATGACCGAGAAGATAGCGCGCCCCGGGCGGGATTCCCGGTTCCCCTTGATTCTTTGACCCGCTTCCGGTATAGTCTCGTCCGCCCGCCGAGATAGCTCAGATGGCAGAGCGGCGCACTCGTAATGCGCAGGTCAGCGGTTCGATTCCGCTTCTCGGCTTTACCTAGAAAAGAATTATAGCTCCCTCTCGTTCCTCGGGCCTTTCGATCTGACGCTTCCACAATCCCAGTTCCCGTTTCTCGATCCGCAGGGTCTGGGTCTTGGGTATGAACTTGCGGAATACCTGGAAGGTGTCCGTATGGAAGTGGATCACCCTGCCCAGCTCGCCGCCCAGGTCCTCGGAGACGATCCGGATGCCCTCGGCGGCAAGGAATTCCCGGATGAAGCGCTGGTTCACGTCCCCGACGCACAGGAAATGGGAGTCGGAGTTCTCGTCCAGGATGGCCCCTCCGCCGAACACCTTGGCCTGCAGCCTGGACCTCTGGGCTCCCAGATTCATCATGTCGTTGATCAGGAGCTCCATGGCATGGATGCCGTAGCGGCCGGCCTCGGTGATGTTCAAGGGCATACTGCGGGCGTACCTGCGGTTGGCCAGCAGGAAGTGGTTCATGCCTGCAACCCGGGACACGGGGTCGAAGAGGCAGGCGGCAACGCAGGAACCCAGGAGGGTCGAAAGCACCGTAGCCGCAGTCGTGGCCCGATGTTCTCCGGGGCGAAGGGTGATTCTCAGATGCAGGGGAACCGCGTACGCCATAGGACTCCCGTTGTACAGCCCTCTTCGTGCACTTTAAATATACGTGCAGTTGCGGCTCCATACAAGCCGGACGGCATCCTCCCGCGCCGCCGCGGCGGGCCGTCTGGAAGCCGCCGGAGGATCGGATCATCTTTACACCGGGAACCGACGCCGGTATGATGGCGTCGGCGTGCGGAACCCCGTGCGGGCCCGCCGCCCCGCTCGCCCGGATCCAGCACCTTCCGGAGAATCCATGGACGAAGACTTGAATGCCCCGGCCTCGCCGACCCCGGTCGGCATATTCTGGACGTTTTTCCGCATCTCCGCGGTGACCATCGGCGGGGGCTACGCCATGGTCCCGGTCATCGGCCGCGAGGTGACCGCGAAACGCTGGATGGAGGAGAAGGAGTTCTACGACCTCTTCGCCCTGGCCCAGTCCTTCCCGGGTCCGATAGCCTTGAATACCGCCCTGATCGTGGGGAGGAAGACGGCGGGTATCCCCGGATTCTGCCTGGCCCTGGCGGGCATCCTGGTTCCTCCCTTCGTCGCCGTCCTGGCAGCGGCCCTCCTTCTGGACGGATTCGGCAAGCTCCGCCCGGTGCGGGGTTTCCTGGACGGGGCGGCCGCGGTGATCCCCGGCCTCGTGGGCGCCCTGCTCTGGCGCATGTCCCGGACCCGGACCTGGACGGTCTGGCGCGTGGTCTGCACCCTCTGCGCGGCCGCCGCGATCATCCTCTTCCGATCCTGGGCCATACCGCTCTTTTTCGCGTCCGTACTCGTGGCCCTGGCCGGGGAGCTCCGATCGTGAGCCTCCTCGACCTGGCCTGGGTCTTCTTCAAGATCGGCTTCGCGGCCTACGGCGGAGGCTGGACCATCGTCGGGATCATCAAGACCGAGATCCTGGGCAGGGGCTGGATCACCGAGGCGGGGTTTTCGGACCTCGTGGCGATCTCCCAGGTGACCCCGGGCCCGGTGGCCTTGAACGCCGCGACCCTGGTCGGGTACCGCCTGGCGGGAATCCCGGGTGCGGCGGCGGCGACCCTCTCCGTCGTGGCTTTCCCGATCCTGGCCATCCTGGCGGCCACGAGCCTCCTGGCCAGGCTGGGCAGGGCCCGGGGCATCCTCCAGGAGGCCCTCAAGACGGGCACCATCGCCCTGGTGTCCATGACCCTCTGGACCTTCCTGCCCGCGGCTACCTCCTCCTGGCCCTCGGCCCTCCTGGCGGCGGGGGCCTTCGCCCTGGCCGCCTTCACCAAGACCCACCCCCTGTACATCATCCTGGGGGCGGGCGGCGCGGGTCTGGCCTTCTCCCTCATCGTCCCTTGACCCGGGGCGCCGCGGGAACGATACTTCCAATACGTCATGAACAACGAGAAGATACTGATCGTCGAGGACGAAAAGATCATCGCCCTGGACCTCCAACGCAGGCTGGAAAGGTTCGGGTACACCGTCGTCGGGATGGCCAGCGAGGGCGAAGTCGCCGTGGAGCTGGCCCGCCAGGCGGAGCCGGACATCGTCCTCATGGATATCGACCTCGGCAAGGGCAACATGGACGGCATCGAGGCCGCCGGCATCGTTCGCAACCGCTTCGGCCTGCCTGTCATCTTCCTGACCGCCTACGCGGACGAGAAGACCCTGGAGCGGGCCAAGGAAGTCGAGCCCTACGGCTACATCCTTAAGCCCCTCAAGGAGCGGGAACTTTACACCACCATAGACATCGCCCTCTACAAGAACGGGATAGAAAAGAAGCTCCGGAAACAGGAACGTCTCTTCTCGGCCATCCTCCATTCCATCAACGACGGGATCGTGGCCACGGACATGAACCTGAACATCCAGTTCATGAACACCGTCGCCGAGGAGATCACGGGATTCAAGGAAGAGACCGTCAAGGGAGCCGCCCTGCCCCGCATCCTGACCCTCTTCGACCCCCGAAGCCAAAAGGACCTCCTGGTGAGCGGAGTCCCCCAGGTGGACCAGCACCCCTATTTCTTCCACGATGTGTCCATCAAGAACACCTTCAACCAGACCATCCTGGTGGACGGCTCCATCACCCGGATCCACGAGAAGGAAAACGCTACTGAGGGCTACCTGCTGGCCCTGCGGGACATCACCGAGATGAAGAGGATGTCCGAGACCATCAACTACCAGGCCAGCCACGACATACTGACAGGACTCTCCAACCGGGAAGAGCTTTCCTTCAAGCTGGGGGAGGTCCTCAAGAATATACAGCAGACCGGGGACAGCCACGGCCTTTTGATTTTGGACGTGGACCGGTTCAAGGCCGTGAACGACACCTGCGGGGCCCTGGCGGGGGACGAACTGCTGAGACAGGTCGCGTCCCATATAACCGCCAACATACAGAGGAACGACATCTCCGCCCGCATCGGGGGGGACGAGTTCGCCTGCATCCTCATGAACTGCGCGGTCCAGGACGCCTTCAACGTAGCCAAGCGCCTCCAGGAAGCCGCGGCCAACCGCAAGTTCATCTGGCAGAACACGGTGTTCCCGGTCACCATGTCCATCGGCATCGTCCCCCTGAACCGGGATTCCGGGGACATCCACGCCGTACTAGCCGCGGGGGACGACGCCTGCCACCTGGCCAAGGAATCCGGGGGCAACAAGATCAGCATATTCCAGGTGGAGGACACGGTCTTCCAACGGCGCCGGGGAGAGATGGAGTGGATCGGGAAGATCAACCGCGCCATCGACGAAAACCGCTTCCTCCTCTACTACCAGCCCATCGTCCCCCTGGATCCCGTAAAGGGATATTCCAAGAAGATCGAGATTCTCATCCGCCTGGTGAACGAGGACGGGGGGATCGCCCGGCCGACGGATTTCATCCCCTCCGCGGAACGGTACAACCTGATGCCCCAGATCGACCGCTGGGTCATCGAGAACTCCATGCGGGCCTACCGCACCCTCCAGGACCGGGGAAACCCCCTGGCGGATTCCATCTTCTCGATAAACCTCTCCGGCCCTTCCCTCCTGGACGAGACCCTGATCGACAAGATCATGGCCGTCCTGGTCCAGTACAGCCTGTCCGCGTCCTCCTTCTGCTTCGAGATCACCGAGACCGCCGCCATCCAGAACCTGCACTACGCGTCCCGGTTCATGAAGCGCCTCAAGGAAGAGGGCTTCACCTTCGCCCTGGACGACTTCGGCTCGGGATTTTCCTCCTTCGGATACCTCAAAAACCTGCCCGTGGACTACCTCAAGATCGACGGATCCTTCGTTCAGAACATAGACGAGAGCCTGGTGAGCTGTACGATGGTGGAGTCCATCAATTCCGTGGGCCACGTCATGGGACTCAAGACCATCGGGGAGTTCGTGAAGTCCGACAAGATCTGGAAGAAACTGGTGGAGCTCGGTGTGGACTACGGCCAGGGCTACATCTTCGCGGAGCCCCGGCCCCTGCTCTCCGATCCCGTCTAGCCTGGTGCGGACAAACCCGAAGTTTGTCCGCACCAGGCTTTGCAGATGCGTGGAAAAACTCGAGTTTTTCCACGCATCTGCGACGTTAAGGAAGTGCGACCGCTAAGCGTCCTCCGGGGCACTCTCCAGCAGGGATTCCGCGTCCCGCCGCACCCGGGCGGCCG
>JBGSPT010000381.1:0-5227 GCA_041738475.1 Treponematales bacterium | reverse complement strand
GGCAGGTCCGACCGGGCGGCGGCGGAGCGGACCCGCTCCAGGTGGTGCCGGATCAGGGCGCTGCCCGCTGCCAGGCAGGCCACCTTGTACTCCTCCCGGGGCTTCCAGTCCACGTAGGACTCGATGTCCGGGTGGTCCGCGTCCAGGATGACCATCTTGGCGGCCCTCCGGGTGGTCCCGCCGCTTTTGACGGCTCCCGCGGAGCGGTCGGCGATCTTGAGGAACGACAGGAGCCCCGAGGAGACCCCGCCCCCGGACAAAGGCTCCATGGCACCCCGGAGCTTGGAGAAGTTGGAACCCGTGCCGGACCCGTACTTGAAGAGCCGGGCCTCCCGGGTGACCAGGTCCATGATGCCGCCCTCGTTGACCAGGTCGTCCTGAATGTCCAGGATGAAGCAGGCGTGGGGCTGGGGCCGGGCGTAGGCGCTGGAGGACTTCGCCACCTCACCGGTGGCGGGATCCACGTAGAAGTGGCCTTGGGCGGGTCCCTCGATCCCGTAGGCCGCGTGAAGCCCCGTGTTGAACCACTGGGGGGAGTTCGGGGCCGCCATCTGCCGGGCCAGCATGGCGCAGGTCTCATCGTAGAAGGCCTTGCCGTCCTCCTCGGTATCGAACCAGCCCTCCTCGGTCCCCCAGCGGAGCCATGTGTAGGCCAGGCGGTGGAAGACCTGGCGGGCGTCGTGCTCCGCCCCGGCCGCGGGTCCGGGGCCGGCCAGGACCCTCTGGTCCTCGGGCACGAAGGCCTCCCAGCCCCGGGCCTTGTCTCCGGGGATCCCGGCCTTGCGGAAATACTTCTGGGCTATGATGTCCGTGGCGATCTGGCTCCACCCGGAGGGTACGATGACTCCCTCCATGCGGAACACCGTCCGGCCGTCAAGGTTGCGTATCTCGGAAACCCTGCGTTCCCAGGAGAGGCCTTCGTAGGGGCCGCGGCCGGGGCGGGTGAATCGGCGTTCTATCTTCATCGTATCGCTCCTTTGGTGCCCTGCGCTCCCTAACATTTTCGGCGCAGACGGCGACTATACCACAATATGTTGTGGCATTGCAAGATCAAACTTCGATAGGTGGTATAATAGAGGAAACCCTATAAATTGGAGATAAGCGCCCCGGACCGGAGCCGGAGCGATCGTAGCCGTCCCGGGCTTCGCGGGGCGACAGATTGATCGCCTCCGCCCCCGGGTGTACACTCGATTCGGTACGGGTGCTCCCGAAGCCGGGAGAGTCTACGGACCCGTCCCTAACGCCTCCCGGCCGCGAAGCCGATACTGGATAGGTATGACAGCCATAGCCGTGCTCGATTGCGTCGGAATACGGGACCTCGCCCTGACCCCCCTGGCGGCAGGTACTTCCGCCTTGGAACGGGTCCTTGAAAAGGTGCGTGGCCTCGCCGGGGTGGACAAGGTCGTCCTGGTCTCGGACCGGGAGATCCCCGGGGCATCGGTTCCCGTGGTGAAGGTCCCGGGGCCCGGATCCCGCCCCTTCCTGGAAGCCCTGGAAACCGTCCTTGCCGGCGCCGAAAGCCGGGAGGCCCTGATCCGGATCCGAGGGGACGCCCCCTTCTTCGACCCGGCCCTTACCGCCCGGATGCTGGAGGACTTCCGCAGGTACCGGGCGGAATACTTCTTCGCCGACGGCTTTCCCGCGGGGGTGGCCCCGGAGATCCTGGCCCCCCGGATCCTCCCGGCCCTCCGGGCCCTGGCGGAAAAGGCACCCGAAGCCCTGGGGGAGGAGGGTCTCTTCCCGGTCATCCAGAAGGACATCAACTCCTTCGACCTGGAGACGGAGATCTCCCGGGTGGACCTCCGGGAATACCGACTATCCCTGACCTGCGACACCCGGCGCAACCGCATGGTCTGTGAGCGCCTTTTGGACATGGGCGCCTCGGACTCGGATTCCATCCTGGATCTGGTGCCCGCGAACCTTTCTCTCCTGCGCACGCTTCCAGCCTTCGTATCCGTGCAGATTGCCGGGGGCTGTCCCCAGGCCTGCTCCTATTGTCCCTATCCCCGGTTCGGCGGGGACATCCTTTCCCGGCGGGACTTCATGCCCGTCGAGCGTTATTCGAGGCTCATGGACGAGGCGGCGGAACTCTGCGGCGACGCCGTCGTCGACCTTTCCCTCTGGGGGGAGCCCTCGTTCCATCCCGACTTTCCGGCCCTGGTGACATCCACGCTCCGCCACGACGGACTGTCCCTGATCGTGGAGACCTCCGGGGTGGGGTGGGGGGAGGAGGTCCTGGAGAAGACCGCCTCCCTCGCCGAAGGGCGTATGGATTGGATCGTGTCCCTGGACGAGACCGAAGACGGGGCCTACGCCCGCCTGCGGGGGCCGGGCTTCGAGGAGGCCCTTGCCCGAACCGAGATGCTGATGCGCCTCTTCCCGGGGCGGGTCCACGTCCAGGCCGTGCGGATGAAGGAGAACGAGGAGCGTCTGGAAGCCTTCTACCGGGGCTGGAAGGCCAGGACGGATCATGTGATTATCCAAAAGTACGATTCCTTCTGCGGGGCCCTGCCGGACCGGTCCGTGGCTGACCTTTCCCCCCTGGACCGCAGGCCCTGCTGGCACTTGGCCCGGGATCTTTGCGTCCTTTTGGACGGCTCCGTGCCCGCCTGCCGGGAGTGCTGGGCTCCCGGTTCGCCCGACGGCGCGGAGATCCTGGGCAACGCCTTCGAGGAGGGCCTGGCCGCCCTGTGGGCCAAGGGAGAGCCCTGGTTCCGCCGCCATATTGGGCGGGACTATCCCGGGATCTGCGGACGCTGCGATGAGTACCATACCTACAACGCCTGACGACCGCCCCGTCCCCTATACGGTGGTGGGCGGACAGAAGGGACGGTCCGACTCGGAAGGCCTGCCCGTCTCGGTGGTCCTCCTGAATCGCGGCAACCGGCTGTACCGGGCCCAGCTCCTGGCGGACCTGGAGCGGATAGGGTTCGAATCCATCCTCTCCATAGAGTCCGGACCCGAGACCCCGGACGTGGAATCCCTGTCCGGACGCTTCCCCCAGGTGCGGTTCCTATTCCTGCAGCGGGAGATCTCGGCGGGAGAGCGCATCAACCTGGGGCTCCGGGAGTCTCCGGGTTCCTTCGTGTTCGTCCTCTGGAACGACCAGAGGCTTTCCACGGCCGCCCTGTCCAGCCGCTTTTTCGAGCGACTCGCGGAACAGGACCTGCTCTGCACCGCACCCTTCCTGTCATCCCGGGAGGGCGAGCCGGTCCCGACCCTGCTGGCCCCCGCCTTCGAGGGCTCCGGCCTCCGGGTCCTTTCACTGGCTCCCCAGAAGGACGGGGATAAGACCCTCTTCCCCTTCGACGGAAGCGGTATATATTCCCGGGAGCGCTTCGTCCGGCTCGGCGGATACGACCCTTCCCTTCAGGATCCCTGGTGGCAGAAGATGGATTTCGGATTCCGCGCCTGGCTCTGGGGAGAGGAGATCCGCATGGCCCAGGCTTTCCGGATGAGCTACGAGGGGCCCTCTCCGGCGGAGGATACTACCCCGGGGGAATCCTACGGCCGCTTCCACCTCAAGAACCTCGCGGTACGGGTCCGGGAGGACGGGGGCCTCTTGCCCCTCGGAGCCTTCCCGTCCTACCTGCTCCGGGCCGCCCGAGATCCTTTCCGGGCGGCGGCGGAGTTCCGGGCCGCCCGGGAGTGGGTGCGGATCAACCGGTACCGGTTCCGCAGCGACGCCCGGAGCGTGGTGGACCTTTGGGAGCCCCTGGCCCCATGATCGGCGTCGTCCTCCAAGCCCGACTGGGGTCCACCCGGCTTCCCCGCAAGGCCCTCCTTCCCTTCGGAAACGGAACCCTCCTGGAATCCTGCCTGCGCCGCCTTTCCCGGGTTCCCGCGGACCTCTACATCCTGGCCACCGAACCGTCCAGCGCCCCGGAGCTCGGGCCCAGGGCGGAAGCCCTGGGCTGGAAGGTCTTTGTTGGCTCCGAGGAGGACGTGCTGGCCCGCTACTGCGGGGCGGTCCGGGACTTCGGGCTTTCCCGGGTTGTACGTGCCACCGGAGACAACCCCTTCGTCAGCCCCGAGGCCGCCGAGGCCCTGCTCGCGGATCCCGGAACCGTCGTCTCCGATTACGCGGCCTATCAAGGCCTGCCCCTGGGTTTCGGGGTCGAGGTGGTGCGGGCTTCCGCACTCCTGGCCGCCCAGGCGGAATCCTCGGACCCCTACGAGAGGGAGCACGTCTGTCCCTTCCTCTACCGCCGCCCGGAACGCTTCCGGCTCCACCGCCCCGAGGCTCCGGAGCGCCTCCTGGCCCCGGAAGCCCGGGTGACCGTGGATACCCGGGAGGATTACGAGGCGGTCCTTGCCGCCGCCGGGGAGTGCGGCTTCGATCCCTCCTCGGCCTCCCTCGTGTCCTGGCTCCTCGGGCCCGGCGGGAAGGCCTAGCTCCCGTGCCCGGCTTCCTCTTCGTGCCCTCCGTAGCCCGGGGCAACGGCACGGGCCACCTGGTCCGATGCCTGACACTGGCACGGGAGCTTTCGGCCCTGCCGGATTCTTCCGCGGCGGTCTTCCTGGACCGGGATCCGGGCCCCGGCTTCCGGGGGGCGGCGGAGATCGAGGCCGCCTTTCCCGAGCGGGTGCGGGACGTGCGCCTCGTCCGCTCCAGGGCGGAGGCGGAAGCCGGCGCCTGGGATTTCGTGGTCCTGGATCTCCGGCACGCCTCCCGGGAGGAGGAGCTTTCCTGGCGGTCCCTGGCTCCCACGGCGGCCCTGGACGAGGGCGGACCGGCCGCGGACTGCGCTTCCTTCCGGATCGACGTCCTGCCACGGACGGGCCGGGAAGCCCGACTCGGAAACGCCAACCTCGAATCCCGGGGCTTCCTGCACCTCCCGGGCCGGCGGCGGGATTCTCCTCCCCGGCGCTTCGAAAAGGTCCTCCTGGCCTTCGGGGGGGAGGATCCCCGGGGCCTGGGCCCCCGTACGGCCCGGGCTCTGGTGGAGGGCGGATTCTTCCGGCCTCAAGCCCTGACCCTCCTGTCCGGCGCCCTGGGGAACGCGGCAGGCGGGGTGCCGGAGGGTGTACATCTAGAGGGACCCGTCCCGGACCTCGCGGAAACCCTGGCCTCCTACGATCTAGTGTTCACCCAGTTCGGCCTGACCGCCTTCGAGGCGGCCCGGGCGGGCTGCGCGGTCATCACCGTCGACCCCGGCAGCTACCACGCCGGGCTTTCCCGGAGGGCGGGCTTCCCGGCCGCGGGAATCGGCCGTCCGAACCACCG
>JBGSPT010000261.1:0-7745 GCA_041738475.1 Treponematales bacterium | reverse complement strand
TACGGAAATTTTCGGGCGAATCGCGAGTTCGCCCGATTGACGGGGCTAAAACGACTGTTCCTGCATTCGTCCGAGACGCATTTCAGCTATGTGTGGCTGGGACGGACTTGGTCGTTTTCGGCACGCGCGGAGTTGCCGGTTGCCTTTGAGGAAGCGGTCCGCGGCGCGCACGTCCGCCTCGAAGACCGGTATCCCCGCGGACCCGAAGGCTTCCTCCAGGCGCCGGAGCGCGCCCCGGTCCCGGGCTTCCACCCGGTCGCAGGGTTCCCCCGAAAGGGTACGGCGGCCGGAAGGTGAGAAGGAGGCTTCCACACGGACCCGGGCCGCGGCCTGGGAAGCCCGCTCCGCGTCGTCGGAGCGGATCAGGAAATCCGGGCGCACCCGGTTTTCCACCACCGCGAAGGATCTTCCGTCCGAAAGCCGGCCCGCCAGGAGCATCCGTCCCCGGGAATCCGACCAGCCGTGGACCAGGAAGCCCGGGTGCTCCCGGATCTCCGAGCCCGGAGATCCGGTCGCAGGCCCGGATCCGGCGTTCGGGGAGTCTACCATTTCTCCAGCTGGGACAGGGACGCCCGGAGGTCCTTGGGATCCGGCGCCTCGATCCGCAGAGGCAGGCCCGTGACGGGATGCGGGAACTCGAGGGATGCCGCGTGCAGGGCCGTCCGGGACAGGAGGGGACGTTCCTCGAAGGGGTCGCCCTTCCATGCCCGCTTGATCGCGGACAGCAGGACCGGTTTGCCGTTCCCGTACAGGGGGTCGCAGGCCACGGGATAGCCCAGGGCCGCCAGGTGGACCCGGACCTGGTGGGTCCGGCCCGTCTCCGGAAGGGCCTCCACCAGGGCATAGTCCCGGAAAGACTTCACAACCCGAAAAACCGTACGGGAGGGCTTGCCCCGGTGGGCGTCCACGATGGTCCGGTGGAGGGCATCCCCGTCCGGGGACAGGGGCAGATCGCAGGAGGACTCGGTCCAGTCCGGGACGCCCTTGACCAGGGCACGGTAGACCTTGGCCACGGACCGGGTCTCGAAGGCCCGGGACAGGGCGCGGTGGGCCTCCTCGCTCCGGGCCAGGAGAAGGACCCCGGTGGTGTCCTTGTCCAGTCGGTGCACCGCCCAGAGCCGGCCCCTGCCCTTGGACAGGAGGGCCGCGGCCACGGGCAGGTCCGGATCCCAGCGGTCCGGGACGGACAGGACACCCGCGGGCTTGTCCGCGGCCAGGAGGGAATCGTCTTCGAAAAGGATGGGGATGTTCACGCAGACAGTGTAAACGGTAAACGGTGAACGGTAAACGGGAGCGCGGCGAAGTGTACGGGACGCCTTAGCCGCCTTGGCGGCCGCCGTCGAACCCCGGATCAGAAGAGGTCCCGGGCCCTCCGTTGAACCTTGTCCAGGGCCCGGAGGAACTGCGCCCGTTCCGCGGAGTCCAGGACATCCAGAGGATCCCCCAAGGACTCGGCGCTCAGGGCGCGGGCAGCCTCGATCCGGTCCAGGAGCTCCTCGCCCAGCCCCGTCAGGCTCAATCGATGGGAGCGGCGATCCAGCTTCACGCGGCTCCGGCTGAGCCAGCCCCGGGCCACGCATTTTCGTGCCACTAGGGTCATGGTCGGCCGGTCCGAGGCCAGTTCCTCCGCCGCCTCGGAGGGACGGATCGCGCCGAGCCGCCTCGCCAACTGTATCAGGAAGAACTGCGGCACCGTGATGCCGTACTCCTCGAGGGCGTGGGAGGCCCGTTTCCGCCACAGGCTCTGGACCGTCATCATGAGACGTATTCCGTCCATATAGTTCGTATACTAACCATATAATAATTTTGCCGTCAAGGGCTGAAAGCCCTTGCCGCTCCCCCCGTTTTTTAGGTATGTTCTCCTTGACTTCACGAATCGGTATCCAAAAACCGGGGCCGGCAATCAGGCTCATGGCCGAGACCGGCTCGGAATCATTCTTTAGGAAAGGGAGAATCCACTATGGCGAAACAACTACTCTTCAGCGAGGATGCCCGCAGGCGGCTCCTCTCCGGCGTCGAGCAGATCTCGAAGGCCGTCAAGGTCACCCTCGGTCCCAAGGGCCGGAACGTGCTCCTGGACAAGAAGTTCGGCGCCCCCACGGTCACCAAGGACGGCGTGTCCGTGGCCAAGGAAGTCGAGCTCGAGGATTCCTACGAGAACATGGGCGCCCAGCTTCTCAAGGAAGTCGCCACCAAGACCAACGACATCGCCGGCGACGGCACCACCACCGCCACCGTCCTGGCCTACTCCATGGTCAAGGAAGGCCTCAAGGCCGTAGCCGCGGGGATCGACCCCATGGGCCTTAAGCGCGGCATCGACAAGGCCGTGGAGCTCACGGTGGAGGAGATCAAGAAGGCTTCCAAGGAGATCAAGGAGAAGGACGAGATCTCCCACGTCGCCTCCGTCTCCGCCAACAACGACATGGAGATCGGCTCCCAGATCGCCGACGCCATGGAGAAGGTGGGCAAGGACGGGGTCATCACGGTCGAGGAGTCCAAGACCATGGACACCACGATCGAGTTCGTGGAGGGCATGCAGTTCGACCGCGGCTACCTCTCCCCCTATTTCGTGACCAACCGGGACACCATGACCACGGTGTTCGAGAACCCCTACATCCTGATCCATGACAAGAAGATCTCCAGCATGAAGGACATGCTCCCGGTGCTCGAGAAGATCGCCCAGGCCGGCAAGCCCCTGGTGATCATCGCCGAGGACGTGGACGGCGAGGCCCTGGCCACCCTGGTGGTGAACCACCTGCGGGGCACCCTGAATACCTGCGCCGTCAAGGCCCCCGGCTTCGGCGACCGCCGCAAGGCCATGCTCGAGGACATCGCCATCCTGACCGGCGGCGAAGTCGTCTCCGAGGAGCTCGGCCTCAAGCTCGAGAGCACCGAGATGGGCCAGCTGGGCACCGCCAAGACCGTGAAGATCGACAAAGAGAACACCACGATCATCAACGGCGCGGGCAAGCAGAAGGACATCCAGGACCGGATCGCCCAGATCAAGGCCCAGATCGAGGAGACCACCAGCGACTACGACCGGGAAAAGCTCCAGGAGCGCCTGGCCAAGCTGGCCGGCGGCGTGGCGGTCATCAACGTCGGCGCCGCGACCGAGGTCGAGATGAAGGAGAAGAAGCACCGGGTCGAGGACGCCCTATCCGCCACCCGCGCGGCCATCGAGGAAGGCATCGTCCCCGGAGGCGGAATCGCCCTGATCCAGGCGGCCTTGGTCCTCGAGAAGTCCGACCAGGCCAAGCTCAACGACGACGAGAAGGTGGGCTGGAAGATCGTGAAGCGCGCCCTGGAGGAGCCCATCCGCCAGATCGCCGAGAACGCCGGAGTGGACGGCGCGATCATCGCGGACCAGGCCAAGAAGGAGAAGAAGGGCATCGGCTTCGACGCCGCCAAGATGGAGTGGGTGGACATGACCAAGGTCGGGATCATCGACCCCGCCAAGGTGACCCGGTCCGCCCTCCAAAACGCCGCCTCCGTGGCGGGCCTCCTGCTGACCACCGAGTGCGCCATCACCGACCTCCCCGAGCCCAAGGCGGCCCCCGCCGGCGGCGGAATGGGCGGGATGGGCGGAATGGGCGGAATGGGCGGGATGGACTACTAGTCCGCGGGAACCTAGAACGCTGCATAACGGGCCGCGCCGCAAGGCGCGGCTTTTTCATTTACCGCCGCCCATTCCGTTGGTTCCAGGTCAAGGGCAGGGAGGCCCGAGCAGCGACCCGCAGAAACGGCGCGTCGCGCCGTTTCTGCGATGGCGATTTCGTACAGGGACGTACGAAATCGCCCGGGCCCCGAAAGTGGCGCTTCTTATTTCATGCCGCCCTTGCGGACCCCATGGGCCGGGCATAGACTTGAACCATGCCATCGCCGAGCTCGGAAACGGCATCCGGATTTCGAGCGGAGGAGCGGTACCATGCGGCATGTTCCAAGACAGAATCCGGTTTTTCCTGTGCTGTTGACGGTTTTGTCCACGGTCGCGGCCGCCGCGCTGGCTGGATGCGGCGGAAAAGGCACGACCCCGGAGGGGCGGGATGTCCTCCCCGCGGCGTCGGAGGCCCGAGGAACGGCGGTCCTGCAGGTCTCCCAATCGCCCCCGCAGACCGGATACCGGGCCCAGGTGGCCCCGATCTTCGAGGCCAAGTGCAATTTCTGCCACCACCCCGAAAACGCCGTCCAGGTGGATCTTACCCGGCCCTTCGACCCGAAGCTCGGCGTCGTCAAGCGCCCGAACACCTGGACCCGGTCGGAGAAGAAGATCCTGGTCGTGCCGGGAAACCCGGAAGCCAGCGCCCTGATCCTAAAGGTGGAGAGGACCGACCTGGCACCGAAGATCGACGGCGACCCGATGCCCTGGAACATACCCCGCCTGACAGAACGGCAGCTGGCCGATCTTAGGCGGTGGATAGCAGACGGGGCCCAAAAGGACGAGCTCTACCGCGGCACCATCGCCCGGATCTTCGGAGACGGCGTGTCCCTGGGGTCCCGTGGCGGCAAGTGCTCGTACTGCCATTATTCCGGCGCCGACTTCGGGCCGGACCTGACCGATCCCTTCCACCCGGAACGGGGCCTGAGTCTCCCCTCGGCCTACGGGGATCCCCGGGTGGTCCCGGGGAATCCCGATGCGAGTTTGCTTTACATCAAGGTCGCCGCGCTCGAGATGCCCGAAGGCTTGGGAAAGCCGATGCCCCTCCACTTCGAACGCCTGGATCCGACGGAGCTGAAGATCCTCCGTGAATGGATAGCCCGGGGGGCACCGGAGGACTGATACGGCACGGTCGGCGGGCCGTTATTAGCCCTTCGCGACCCCCTGCCTATGTGTACACCCGGCCCAGCAGCAGGGGCGGCGCTTGCCTTCCTTCAGCTCCGAGCGGATCCGCTCGACATGGCGGGCCCGGGTTTCCGGCTTCTTCACGGACTCGGTCCAACAGATCCACTCGTTCCGCGCCAGGGGCGTGAGGCCGTTCCATTTCTCCAGGGCTTCCGGATCCGCGCCCAGGGCCTCCCGCAGATCCGGCGGGACCCGGTGGACGACTCCCTCGGATATCATCACGACAGCCTCCGATCCTCAGGATTGTAGACCCGGTAAGCCGTTTGCGGATACCTCCCCCGGCACCGGAGCGGGCGCCCCGAACCCCTTGGCGATCAGCCATACCGCCATGACCATCTCCTGCAGGAAGATCGGGAAATGGATCCAGGCCGGCACCGCGGTGGCTCTTCCGTTCCCCCGGAACAGGTCGAAGAATCCGGTGCCCAGGTCCACGAGGATCGCGGCGACGCCCCATACGGAGATCCACCTCGGGACGAGGCGCGATCGGTAGAACGAGCCGTACAGGATCAGGGCGCCCAGGCTGAAGATGAACACGGTCATCATCCGGACCGCCTCCGAAGTCCGCAGGACGGCCTCCCCCGCCGCCCGGAGCCCCGCCCCGGCGGCCTCCCCTGCGCGGACTATCTGGGGGGCAAGCCCGGCCAGGACGATCCAGGAGGCGGTGATCAGGATGTAGGTCACGGTCTCCAAGGCGCCCCGGAAGACCAGGTACCCGACCGCGGAAACCTCGCTCTCCTTCTTAAGGATCGGGTACATCAGGATCGGCACGATGGCCAGGGCCAGGCCCATGGTCAGGATGGCCAGGGCGCCC
This sequence comes from Treponematales bacterium, assembly GCA_041738475.1. Taxonomy (GTDB): domain Bacteria; phylum Spirochaetota; class Spirochaetia; order Treponematales; family UBA12059; genus JAAYUR01. Next base: position 2,094 of record JBGSPT010000261.1, on the reverse strand, counting down.
GCCTGCACGCGGAGCCCCAGGGCGGCGATCCCGGCGAAGGGGTCCGGATCTCCGAAGCCGAAACCCGCCAGGATCACGCTGGCCACCCCCGAGAGGGTTCCCATTATGTACAAGCCGCCGACCGCGGCGGCGGTCTTGCGTTCATTCATCGTCGTCCTCCTGGGGTCCCCCGGGAACGTACTCCAACAGATCCCCGGGCTGGCAGGACAGCTCCCGGCACAGGGCGTTCAGGGTCGATACGCGCACCGCCCGGGCCTTCCCGGTCTTCAGTATGGAAAGGTTCGAGTCGGTCAGGTCGATCCGCCGGGCCAGCTCGTTGAGCGGCATCTTGCGGTCCGCCATCATCCGGTCCAGCCGGAATATAATGCTCATGGGTAGGTCTCCTTAGACGGTCAGGTCGTGCTCTTCCTTGAGGACCGTGCCCGCCGCCAGGATCTCGCAGATCAAAAGCAGGATCACGGCCGTCAGGAAGGAGCCCGCGCTGAAGGTGAGGACGGCCAGGGCGATGACCAGCTTGCTGGTACGGCGGATGAGGCGCACGTTCCCGGCATCGAACACGACCTCGTCCTTAAAATTGGAGAAGAGCGCCCGGGCCTTCCGGAGCACCATCAGGACCAGGGTCATGACCGCTCCGAAGTACGGCAGAATGAGGATGCGGATACCCAGGGGCAGGTTCTGGAACCGTTCCCAATCCTGGATATCCTTCCGCGAACTCTCCGACATGCCCTGTGAGAAGGGGCTGCCGAACTGTTCGTGGAAGACGATCACCGTGCCCAGGATGATCGCGAGGGCCGCGAACAACCAGGCCAAGTACCAGGCTACGGTCAAGAGGGCGTTCATAAACGAGGAGAGGGAACGGGTTCCGAAGTATTTCATGGGAGGACCTCCTTTGGTTCTCGCCATGAATATACCATCATTCTTTCTGTTTATCAAGGGAAAATTATTGTTTTACAATAATATTTATCCATTTTGCATATATTTTTACCTGTTTTTAAGCCCAGGGACCGTTGCCGACTCCGCCGGCCCCGGTTTCAAGATTGCCCGCGGCCCTCGGCCCCGAGCCGGCAGATCTCCTCGGTGTCCAGGACCAGGAGGAGCCTGCCGTCCCCGAGGATTGCGGAACCCGAGATTCCGGGGGCCTCGCCGGGCTTCCTGTCCACAGGCCGGACCGTGGCGGTAAGGGTCTCCCCGACCTCGTCGACCAGTATGCCCGCGGTCCCGTGGACGGAGCGTACGGTCACGACGACCCTCTCCCCGGGGGAGGATGCGCCGGAGTACAGAACCGCCAGGTCGACGCAGGCCCGAAGCCGGCCGTCCGACTCGACCTGCCGGAAGGCTGTCCCGCCGACGGGGTCGGAAAACCGGCCGCAGCTCTCCACGGTATCGAAGGGAATCAGGAGCAGGTATTCCCCCGCCCGGGCGACGAAACCTTCCACGAGGGAGAGGGTGACGGGGATGCGGAGGACCGCGGCGCTGCCTCGGCCCTCCTCGGTCTCGAGCCGGACCTCACCCCGCAGGGATTTTAGGGCCCCCCGCACGGCGTCCAGGCCCACTCCCCTGCCGGACCACCGGGTGACCTTGTCCGCCAGGGTGAAGCCCGGTTCGAAGAGGCAGTCCAGGAGACGGTCCCTCTCCACGGGCCCCTCCGGGGAAACCAGCCCAGCCTCGACCGCCTTTACCCGGACCTTGTCCAGGGGGATGCCCCGACCGTCGTCTTCCACCCGTATCTCCAGATACCCCGACTCGCGCCGGGCCGCAAAACGGATGACCGCCTCCTCGGGCTTGCCCGCCGCCTTCCGTTCTTCCGAAGTTTCGGCGCCGTGGTCCGCGGAGTTCCGGACCAGGTGTAGCAGGGGTTCCGCCAGGCGTTCCGAGACGGACTTGTCTATCTCCGTATCCGCTCCGGACACCTCGAACCGGATGCGTTTCCGGGAATGCCGGGCTATTTCCCCCACCGCGCGGCGATACCGCTCCACCACGTCGGCTATGGGCACCATGCGGGTTTCGAGGACCGCGCGGTAGAGCTGGGCGGCCAGCCCCTCGGCGAGCCCGAAAGCGTCGTCCAGGCGCGTCTCCCCCGCGGCCTCGCGGCCT
>JBGSPT010000372.1:0-4446 GCA_041738475.1 Treponematales bacterium | reverse complement strand
TCCCGACTCCGAAAACCTCGACGAAGACCACAGGTCTTCGTAGCCGCCAGGCTGACGTATAGTCAGCCTGGCGCTCTCCGTGTCCTCCGTGCCTCCGTGGTTTAGTCAAATAAATCGTCCCCGGCGCGGCCGGGGCGGGTGGGCTTGTCGTAGTACTCCACGTTCCACAGGAAAAGGCCGCAGGCGGGCGCCGTGGATCCGGCAAGGCTCCGGTCCTTGGACTCCAGGACCTCCCGCATCCGGGACGGGTCCCTCCCCTCGCCCTCATACTCCACCATGGATCCCACCAGGGAACGCACCATGCGCCAGAGGAAGGCGTTGGCGGAGATCTCGAAGACGATCCGGCCGTCTTCGTATCGCCAGGAGGCGGAATACACGTACCGGTACCGGTTCTCCGCGGGGTCCCGGGCGCTGGAGAAGGCGCTGAAGTCCCTCTCCCCGATCAGGGCGGAAGCCATGGCGTTCAGGGAGCGCAGATCCAAGCCCCGTCGCAGATGCCAGGCGTAGCGGGAACGCCAGGGGGGGCATTCCCGGGAAGTCTCGATGAAGTACCGGTAGGTCCGGAGGCGGGCGTCGTACCGGGCGTGGAAGTCCGGATCCGCCTCCCGGGATTCCAGGATCCGGACATCCCGGGGCAGGAAGCGGTTGAGGGCCAGCCGGAACCGGTCCCCGGGTACGGAGCTCATGTCCGTACGGAAGTGTGCTGTCTGCCTCTCCGCGTGGACTCCCGCGTCCGTCCGTCCCGCCCCGACAGCCTCCACGGGGCGGCCGTGGAGGGAGGCGAGGGCCTTTTCCAGCTCCTCCTGCACGGAACGGGCGTTCCTCTGCCTCTGCCAGCCGGAAAAATCCGTTCCGTCGTAGGACAGGTCCAGGCGTACGGTCCGCTCACTCATCGTCGGAATCGTCGTCCTGGTGGAGCTCCGCCTTGATCCGCTCGTAGAGGTCCCGGGCCTTGTCCAGGAGGGGTCCCGGCTTGGCCTTGGACCGCTTGCCCAGGCCGAACATCTTGGCGATGGTGCGCTTGGACTCGTCCAGGATCTTCTCCCGGTAGGCCGGATCCTCCCGGTTGCCGTACTTGAGCTCCAGGACCCCGGCCAGATAGAGGACCCCTTCGTAGCCGTAGTTCTTGTCCGTGTCGGGTCCCATCCATCGGGCTCCGCCGATGGGTTCCTTGCCGGTCTGTTCCCGGTCGATGGCGCCGCGGTACAGGACCCGGGCCTTGCGGTAGAAGACCCGGGCCAGATAGTCGTAATTCTCGTTCGGAGCCTTTTCGTGGAGATACCCGCAGAGCCAGGCGGCCCGCAGACAGCACATCGCACCCTTCAGGGTCGGGGAGAAATCCTTGGGGAAGTGCTCGTAGCAGAGCGCCGCGAGGTAGTAGCTGGCCGCCCCCTCGAGGATTCCCCGGGCTCCCTGGAAGTCCAAGCCCTCGAAGACCTTCTGGACCTGGGCGATGCGGGTGGAGGTTTCCCTCTCCAGGACCTCCAGGGCCTTCTGGGGAACCGTGGAGAAATCGGAGCGCAGGGCGGCGTAGAAGCAGGAGGGGCAGACCGTCACGTCGTAGGCCAGGGGCTGGACCTCTCCGAAATCGTGCATGGGAATGTATTTCCGATGGAGCTCGTCACTGAGGTCCCCGGCGTTCACCCGCCCGGAAAAGAGTTCCTCCCTGTGGAACGCCGCCCCGCAGACGGGACAGCGCACCGCCTCCTTGGAAAAGAAGGTGATCTTCTTTTCCTTGTCTTCCTTCCCTTTTCCCGCGAAGACCATCATTGCTCTTCCTCTATGACCACCATGGCGATGGCGTTGTCCCTCTCGTGGGTCAAGGACAGGAGGATCCTCCCGCCCCCGGCGGCCCGGAACTTCTCCAGCGCCGTTCCCGAAAGCACGATGTCCGGCCGGCCGTAGGGCGTGTTCTCCACCTGGATGTCCCGGAGCTTGATCCCCGCCAGACCCGTACCCAGGGCTTTCCCGAAGGCTTCCTTGGCGGCGAACCGGGCCGCCAGGGACAAGCTCAGGGTATCCCCGCGGCTGCGGGCCGCCGAAAGCTCCTCGGGATGGAAGAACCGCTCCGGAAGCCCCGGGACGGTCAGCCAGTGTTCGATCCGCCGGACGTGCACCACGTCCACGCCGATACCCAGGATCATCGGGACACCTCCGAGCTTCGGACTACGGCCAGGGTGACGGCGGCGGGAGTCCAGGCCTCGGGATTGATACCCGAAGGCACCCGGACTCCCACGGGCACGGTGTAGACCCCCGGCTCGTCGATGAGGGACAGGTCCGCGTACAGCACGTCCTGGGGAGGCGTCAGGAACGACAGATCGTTCCGGGAGCCCGCGACCCTCAAGGTGCCCGAGGGAAGCTCCCCCGCCACGGACAGGTCCGGCGCCAGTCCTTCGAGCTGGATGGACAGACCTTCGAAACTCCGGTACGACAGGGCCTTCTGGATCTTCGCCCGGAATTCCACCGTCCCCGGCCCCGTGAAGCCCAGCAGAGGATCCCTCTGCTGGAGCCGGACCAGGGCGGTGAAGTCCTCGCTCCGGCCGGACAGCTCGATGAACTCGGTGGTCACGTCGGAGGCGTTCCGGACGAGGCCGGCGGGTCCCTCGATCTCCGCGAGGGGAGGCACGAGTTCCGAGGAGGCCAGCTCGTACCCGGGATCCAGGAAACCCCGGAAGCTGGGAACCACGGGCACCGAGCGCGTGATCCTCCGCTCCAGGGCTATCGCGACCTCCGAGGGATCCACCCGGATCTCCAGGGGATCGATGCCGAATGCGCTGCCCCGCTTTTCCACGACCACGGGCACCCGGTACACCCCCTCGGCCTTGAACTCCGACAGGTCCAGGACGGCTTCCAGGTCACCTTCCTGGATCGCGAAAATGGAGTTGGCCTCTCCCTTCAGCACGATCCTCACGGTCCTGGGGTAGGCGGAGGAGGGTGCCAGGTCCGCGCTCCCCACCAGGCGGAGGGGAACGGCCATGGGCCGCTCCTCCAGGCGGTTCAGCTGGTTGAAGGAAAAAAGGAGGACCGCGGCCATGAAGGACAGGATCTTGGCGGGCCAGTTTTCCAGAACCCGCTCCAGGAAGGGCTTACGGCTCATCGGAGCCCTCCTCCTCCGTCGAGGGGCTCTCCGTGAAGTCCAGGAGGGCGGACAGGCGGCGCTGGACCAGGGAAGCGGAGAGGTTGTAGTGGAGCTTGGCGTCGTAGGCCAGGGACAGGGCACCGGTCTCCTCGGAGACCACCAGGACGACCGCGTCGGATTCCTCCGAGAGCCCGAGGGCCGCCCGGTGCCGCGTCCCGAAGCTCCTGCGTATGTCCTGCTGTTCCGAGAGGGGCAGGAAGCAGCCCGCCGCCACGATGCGGCCTTCGGAGATGACCATCGCCCCGTCGTGGAGGGGCGTGTCGTGGCCGAAGATCGTGAGCACCAGGCTGGAGGATATCTCCGCCCCCAGCCGGGTTCCGGTGTCTATGATGTTCTTCAGGCCCACGGTCCGGGAAAACACGACCAGGGCTCCGCGGCGCCGGGAAGCCAGGACCTCGGCGGCGCTCAGCACGGAATCCATCTGGGAGGACCGGGGCCTGCGGCCGGGGCGGAAGAAGCTGCCCTGGCCTATCCGCATAAAGATCTTCCGCAGTTCGGGCTGGAACACGATGGCCAGGGCGATGACGAGTCCCGGGGCCAGGATATTCAGGATCCAGGTCAGGGTGGAAAGGCGGAGGAAGAAGGACGCCGCGTAGATGACGGCCATGAATACGGCGCCCTTGACCAGCTGGACAGCCTGGGTTCGGACCAGGATCTGCCAGGTTTTATACACCAGGAAGGACAGGATGAGGATGTCGAGGGCGGGCCGGAGGAAGGTCCCGTACAAGTCCGTGACGGCGCTCCATCCCATCTGAGAGTTCCCTACCCTTCCGCGGCCGTCCGGCCCAGGATCGCTCCGAACACCGCCAGGGCGTCCACGGTTTCCGGAACGTCGTGGACCCGGAAGACGTCCGCGCCTCCGACGCAGGCGGCGCAGGCGGCCGCTATGGATCCCGCCAAGCGTTCCTCCACGGGCTTGCCCGTAAGGGCGCCGATGAAGGACTTGCGGGACAGGCCCACCACGACAGGATACCCGCGCCCGCGCAATTCCGCAAGGCGACCCAGTAGATCGAGGTTGTCCGCGAGGCGTTTGCCGAAGCCTATCCCGGGGTCCAGGAGGATCCTGTCGGCCGGGATGCCCGCGGCCCGGGCCCGGTCCGCGGCGGCTAAAAGGTAGTCCCGGACCTCCGAGGCGCAGTCCTCGTACCAGGGGGCGTCCTGCATCGTGGCGGGAACGCCCTTCTTGTGCATCAGGATGACCGGCACGCCCCGCTCCGCGCAGAGGCCCGCCAGGTCCGGGTCGTCCTCCAGGGCGGACACGTCGTTGACCATGTCGGCTCCCGCCTCCAGGGCGGCCCGGGCGACCG
>JBGSPT010000233.1:0-7339 GCA_041738475.1 Treponematales bacterium | reverse complement strand
GAGCCTGGAGCCGGGCCCTGGCGGAGGGGGAGACGACCCGGCTCCGCCTTTCGCGGCATCCCGACGACCTTTTCGGACCCCTTGCCCGGGATCCGGCCCGGCTGGTCCGGCTCGTCCCCGAGAGGCCGGGAACCTGGCTCGTTCGCCCGGATCCGGGGGGTCCGGTGATCCGGCCCGCATAATCGCAGGGCCGGGATGATTCTGGGTTCCCGGGTTGAGACTACCCTACCTGTGTGATATTGTTCGGGCACTATGAACAAACTTCTCCGATTCTCCGTACTCGCACTCGTGTCCGTGACGCTTCTGTTCTCCGCCTGCGTGTCCACCCCCGCCCCGGGCAAAGCGGTCGCGCTTTCCCCGGCGGTCTCCGCGTTGGTGAAAGAGGCCGTATTCGAGGTCGTGGTCAAGAAGTCCGAAGCCGACCCTCTGACCTACAACAAGCCCCTGGACTGGGAATCCGTTCCCTACGCCATACGTCAGGACAAGTACTACTCCATCGGAACGGCCTTCGCCGTCTCCCGGACCGAGCTGGTTACGGCTTTCCATGTCATGAACCTCGGCGAAGCCAGCCTAGTGTACGATTCCTACTACATCCGGGACTCCCGGGGCGTAGTCTCCGAAGTGGACTCCATAATAAGGGGCTCCAACGAGCGGGACTTCCTGGTCTTCACGGTCAAGGACATGACCTTCGACCGCTTTTTCGAGCTCGAGAAGGACTTTACCGTCGGCTCCCAGGTCTACAGCGTTGGGAACGCCCTGGGCGAGGGGATCGTGGTCCGGAACGGCCTCGTCCTGGGCACGGTACCCGAGGAGGAGTCCGGACGCTGGCAGCGCCTGAAGTCCTCCGCGGACGGAAACCCGGGCAATTCCGGAGGCCCCTTGATCACCCCGAACGGCAAGGTCGTGGGCGTCGTGGCGGCCCTCAAGGACAATATCCTCTACTCCCTCCCGACGGCCGCCCTGCTGGAGGTTCCCCCGGAGACCCTGAAATTCCGCCAGCGCCTGACCTACGGACACCTGCTGCTTCCCAACAACATGACCCGGGTCTTCGAGACCGAAGTCTCCCTCCCGGCGTCCTACAAGGAGATCCGAAAGACCATCCCCGGACGCTACGTCCCCGCGTACGACGCCGCGATGAAGGACCTCTTCAAGGCCGCGCCCGCCTACCTGGACGGCCCCGCCAACGCCTACTTTCTGTCCGCGGTGGCGGATTCCTCCTTCCCGGAATTGGCTTTCGTGGACAAGGACGACAACCAGTGGAAGCTGAGCGACCTGAAGGTCGAGCGCTTCACCCTTCCGGAGGACGGAGCCGTCATCCAGGCCAAGGTGGGGAGCTTTTCCTTCCTCAAGGTGAATCTGCCCAAGTCCATGGGGCTGGAATCGGTGATTAACGACCCCAAGTCCTTGATGGATTTGATGCTGAAGGGGCTTTCCCTGGAACGCGGTCTCGGCGGACCCGAAAAGTACCGCATCCTGTCCTTCGGAGCTCCCGTCGAGGTGGGGGAATACAGGGACTCCATCGGGCGGCTTTGGGTCCGGGCCAGATGGACCGTGGCCTTCGAGGATCGGGCCCTGATCTCCTACGCGCTTCCCCTGCCGGACGGTCCGGCGGTGGTGTGGACCTACCAGCCCACCAGCCGCATCGACGTGTACGACTGGGATCTCCGGGCCGTCTGCGACCGGGTGCACACGGGGTATTCCGGGGAATTCCCTCAGTGGATGCAGTTCCTGTCCCTGAAGAAATGGCTTCCCCGGGTGTTCGAGGATTTGAAATTCCAGTGGTCCGAGCCGGACCGGAAGGTATCCCTCCAGACGAAGGATCTCGCCCTCTCCGCGGGCTCCGAGGTCTTCGAGTGGAATGCCAAGTCCTCCCTCTTCCTGAGCCCGTCCTATTACTTCCAGGACGGAAAGATTCGCTACGGCCTGCGCAAGCTTCTCATCCAGAGGGACGTACGGGGCCGGGACTTCGCCATTCTGTACAAGAACGTCAAACCGGACTCCGTACTCGGAGCCAAGGCGGCGGAGAGCTGGGACGCCCTGGTACGGGCGCGGGCTCCCTTCGACGGAAAGCCGGGGATCGACGCCAAGGAGAACGCGGGCGCGATCGGCGCCATCCTGACCCAGGAGGAGCCCTCCCGGGAGGCCCTCTACTCCCTGTATCTTTCCATGGAGGAACCCGGAAGCGAGGACGCCCTGTCGGCGCGTTTCGCGGCTCTCAAGTCCGGGATCGAGATCTCACGCTAGCGCGGCGTCACATCGGCCGCCCGGGGGCCCGGACGGGGTTCCGGGCGGCCGAGTCTTCCCGTAGCCCGCTAGGGTCGCAAGGTGAATATGAAATTCCGGTTCGACACGTACCTGGCCTTTCCCCGGGAAATCTACGCTCTCTTCGTGGTCCGGCTGGTGGTTTCCGCCGGAAGCTTCGTGAACCCCTTCCTGGCCATGATGCTTACCATGAAACTGGGCTATGACGAGGCCGCGGCGGGGGGCTTCATGTCCGCGGTATCCGTCATTTCCGCCGCGGGTCTTCTGGCGGGGGGCAGGCTCGGAGACACTCTGGGCCGTCGTCCCGTCCTGGGAGGTCTTCAGGCGCTGGCCGCAGGGTCCTTCGCGGTCTGCGCCCTGATCGGATTCGTGCCGGCAGCCCCCTTCGTCATCGCCTTCGCCCTGGGCGCACTGTCGGGCACCTGGCCGGTCATGAACGCCGTGGTCGCGGACTGCGCGCCTCCGGAGAGGCGGAAGGAAGCCTTCGCCCTCCTGTATTGGGGAAACAATATCGGCTTCTCGATCGGTCCCCTGGCCGCGGGCTTCCTGTTCTCCCGGGCCCCCCGCCTGCTCTTCGTCGGGAACGCCGCCGCCCTGACCGTCGCAGCGGCCGTCGTGTTCCTCTTCGTCCGGGAAACGAACCCCCTCCTGGCCGCGTCCCCGGATGTTCCAAAGCCCGATGCCGTCGACGACGCTTCGCGGAAGGCCGTCCCGGCCGGGGAAGGCGGCACTCTCCGCATCCTCGCCGCCGATCCGGTTCTCCTGGTCTTCGCCCTCCTGGCCGTGCTCACGGCCTTCGTCTACAACCAGCACACCTTCGCCCTGCCCCTCTTCCTGAAGGACATGTTCGGCCCCGAAGCCGGTCCCAAGGCGTTCGGGGCGGCCATGGCGGTCAACGGCTTGACCGTAGTGGCCTGCACGGCCCTCGTCACGGCGGTTTCCCGTCGTTGGCCCGCCCTGCTGGCCGCCGCGGCGGGATCGGCCTTTTACCTGTTGGGCTTCGGAGCCTACGCCTTCGCGCCGGGCCTGATCCCCGTCCTGGCCTGCACCTTCGCCTGGACCCTCGGGGAAATACTGGGAGCGACGAACACGAACGCCTTCATCGCCGAACGGGCCCCGGCAACCCACCGGGGCAGGATCAACAGCGCGGTCTCCTTCTGTTACATCGCCGGGAACGCCCTGGCTCCCCTGGCTGCGGGTCCGGCCATGAAGGTCTTCGGTTCCCGGGCGATCTGGGGGCCGATAGGCCTGCTGGCGGGGCTGGGAGCCTTGTGCCTGGCAGGTCTCCATGCCTGGGACCGGAGCCGGGGGCCCTCCGCGGGCCGGATCCTCGAACCTTGTAACCCGGCCGGAAGAGACCTACAATGATGGGATGGGCAGCGGGATGAACGAAAAGGTGTTTCTTGCCGGCGAGGCGGTCTTCCGGGAGGGCGATCCCGGGGACGTGATGTACGTGCTCCTGGCCGGGGCCGTGGACATGAAGAAGAAGGTCGAGGGGGGCGAGACGGTCCTTTCGACCGTGGACGAACCCAACGAGTTCTTCGGGGAGATGGCCCTGATCGACGGCCGTCCCCGGTCCGCCTCCGCGGTGGCGGCCAAGGACTCCAAGCTGTTGGTGGTGGACCGTCCGGCCTTCGAGACTCTGATCCTGAACAACGGAAAGTTCGCCCTGAAGATCATCAAGGTACTCTCCGAGCGTATACGGTCCTCCAACGACCTGGTCTCGGACCTCATCGAAACCCTGCCGAAAGAGCGAGTCCAGCGGGGCATGGCGGACTACGCCCTGCGCTGCGGCGAGCGGATCCACGACGGCGGGATCAAGACCCACCTGGGGGACATGAAGGCCTGGATCAACGGGCGGATGGGGATCGCCCTGGACGACCTGGACGCCGCGGTGTTCCGTATGCTGAAGGACGGAGCGATCCGCTGGGCCGCCACCAGCGCCCAGACCAAGGAGCACGTCGTCCTTCCCGCGGACTTCCTCGCCCGGGTGGACCGGCGCGCCGCGGACCGTCCTCCCCTCTGACGCCGGGTTTCCCGGGCCTACCTCCGCCAGAACGCCCGGGTGAAGAGTATGAAGATCGTGTAGATTTCCAGCCGTCCCGCAAGCATGGCGAAGGACAGCCACAGTTTGATCCAGTCCGGGAAGAATCCGTAGTTGAAGGCGGGCCCGACCTTTCCGAAACCGGGGCCGATGTTGCCCACCGTGGCCAGGCTGGCGGTCAGGGAGGTCAGGATGTCGTGCCCTCCCGCCGCGACCACCAGGGTGGTCGCCAGGAGGAGGAAGATGTACAGGAGGACGAAGGCCGCGGTGTCGTAGATGATGTTCTTCCTCAGAAACTTTCCGTCCACGAAAATGGCGAAGATGCCCCGGGGATTCAGCAGGTACTTCATTTCCGAGAAGGCCATCTTGGACAGGAACACGATGCGGATGACCTTGATGCCTCCTCCGGTGGAGCCGGCGCAGCCGCCGACGAACATGAGCAGGAAGAGGACCGTCTGGGACAGGGGCGGCCATTTGGCGAAATCGGCGGTCGCGAATCCGGTGGTCGTGAGTATCGAGGATGCCTGGAAACCCGCGTACCGCAGGGACGCTCCGAATCCTTCGAACGTGCCTGTCCGCGAGAGATCCAAGGCGATCAGAAGTGCCGCCGCCGCGAAGATACCCAGGTAGGCACGGGCCTCGGTATCCTTGAACACCGAGACGGCTTTCCCCGAGAGCAGTTTGAAGTACAGGCTGAAGTTCATCCCCGCGGCCAGCATGAAGACGGTGATCACGACGTCGATGTACGCAGACCTGTAGTGTCCGACGCTCTGGTTCCTGGGGGAGAACCCCCCGGTGGCCATGGTCCCGAAGGTGTGGGTGACGGCGTCGAACCAGCCCATGCCTCCGGCCATCAGCAGGCCGATCTCCAGGACCGTCAGGGCCACGTAAATCAGCCAGAGGATCTTTGCGGTGGAGGAGATCCGGGGGGTGATCTTGTCCACCGAGGGCCCCGGGGTTTCCGCCTCCATGAGCCCGAGTCCTCCGACTCCCAGAAGGGGCAGGATGGCCACGGTGAGGACGACGATGCCCATGCCCCCCAGCCAGTGGGTCGTGGACCTCCACAGGAGCAGGGACTTCGGAACGGACTCTATATCCGAGAGGATGGAGGCTCCTGTGGTGGTGAATCCCGAGATGGTCTCGAAGAAGGCGTCCACGTAGGTCATGGTCCCCGCCAGGGTGAAAGGCAGGGCTCCCAGGGCGGAGGCGAAGATCCAGGCCAGGGCCACGAAAAGGAAGCCGTCCCGGGGGGGCAGGCTGATCTTGCGATTGGTGACTTTCCCGATCCAGGCCAGGACAAGGCCGGCGGCGCCGATGCCCACGGGCACGGCGAAGGCCCTGATTACGGTGCCGTCCTCTCCCATCAGGATTCCCGCGGCCAGGCAGGCCGCCATGAACGCCGATACGATGCCCAGAAGGATGGCCAGGATGCGCAGAAGGGGTCTACCGGCCACGCTGCCCCCCGAACACCTCCTCCAGGCGCTCGATCAAGCCTTTTTTCGTCAGGATCCCTACGGTATCCCCGGTCCGCACCAGGGTGTCGCCGGTGGGTATCGCGCTGGAGGTTCCGTGCAGGACGAAAGCCACCAGGGCTCCCTTGGGAATCCCCAGGTCCCGCACCTTCCGGCCCGCGGCGGAGGATTCCGCCTGAATGGAGAGTTCCACCAGTTCCACGTCATCCTCATGGAATGCGTGGAGGGTCCGGATGTTGGCTTTCCGTACGATATTGAGGATCGAGGAGGAAACAACGGACCGCATGCTGACCAGGGCATCCAGTCCCAGCTTCGGGGCCAGTCTCAGGAAGGAATTGTTCAGGATAAGGGCGATGGCCCGCCGTGCGCCGAGTTCCTTGGCCAATTGGGCCGTCAGGATGTTGTAACTCTGGGCCTGGGTCGCGCAGACGACCAGGTCGGCGCTACCGGCACCCTCGCGCTCCAGGGCGTCTTCCTCCACAAGGTCGCGATTGACGATGGTGATGGAGGGGAAACGGCGGGCGAAGCGTTTGGCGTGCTCCCGGTTGTCGTCGATGACGGTGATTTCCGGCCCCGAGTGCCTGGAAAACACGGAAAAGATGCGGCTCCATGGATGCTTGGCGTCCTGGGCGGGGTGCATCAATCCTTCCACCACCCGCTCCCCGACGGTGGTCGCCCCAACGATCAGCACCTTCCGGACCTCGCTCTGGGGTTCCGCGGCGGGGCCCAGGATCGCGTCCAGCACATTGGGCTCCGCCAGAAGGTAGACCAGGTCTTCCCCCTGGATCTCGAAGTCCCCGGCCGGCAGGGTGAGCCCGCCGTCCCTGACTACCGCGGGGATAAGGAAGTCCAGGCCCAGGGCTTTCCGGATTTCCTGGATCGTATGTCCCGGGAACCGGGGATCCTCGGAAGCCGGGATGGACCGGAGCCGGATGCGGGCTTCCTGGAGGGGGAGCATCTCCCCGGATACACCTTCCCGGGCGGCCCGGATGATGGTCTGGGCGGCCTCGATCTCCGGGTTGATCACATGGTCCACACCCAGGAATGTCTTGCTCGCGGAACCAAGGGAACCGTAGTAGGAGCTCCGTACCCGGGCTATGGTCCTGGGCTTGGGGAAGGAGGAGGAGACGATGCCGCAGGCCACGATATTCGCCTCGTCGGCGCCCATGAGGGAGATGAACCAGTCGGCATTCTCCGTTCCGGCCCGTTTCAGGGCTTCCGGGTCTATGCCGTCCTCGTTCAGGACGAGGCAGTCCAGGGCGTTGGAGGCGAATCGGGCCTTTTCCGGGTCTTTCTCGATGAGGATGACGTCCTTTTTCTCCTCCACGAGTTCCCGGGCAATGGAGGCGCCGACCATGCCGGCGCCTACGATGACGATCTTCACGGGTAGGTATACTACAACAGAACGGCGGGTTTGACTGCCACCCTCTTAACCTTTTTTTAATGTCGGGCCTCTGGGGTAATGAAAAACCCGGCCCTCAAGGCCGGGTTTTCACGCCTCCCGGGGTTCCGGGAGGCGTCGAAGGCGCAGTTTTAGTAGTTGTAGTCGCCGCGGTCGCGG
>JBGSPT010000232.1:0-8662 GCA_041738475.1 Treponematales bacterium | reverse complement strand
GGGCCGCGCCAAGGGCCGGCAGGGCGCCCGCCCCGAAGGCATCCGCCCATCCGCCCCGAGATTCGGTTTTCATGCCGCGGCTCCCGTAAGGAAGCGGGTGACGACTTCGGCCGTGACGGACCCCGAACGCACTCCGAGTTCCGTCAGGCGGCCCCGGTAGAGGACCGCCACACGGTCGGCCACGGAAAAGAGCTCCTCGACGCTGGAGGTCAGCAGGAGGATTCCCGCGCCTTCCCGGGCCCGGGACCGGAGGCGGTTCCAGGTTTCCTCCTGGGCCCGGGGATCCAGGCCCTGGGTCGGATTGGCGGCCAGCACCGCGGGTGTGAAGGTTCCCAGTTCCCGGACGCAGAGGACCCGCTGGCGGTTGCCCCCGGACAGGACGTCCACGGGGGCTTCCAGCCGGGCCCGTACTCCCGTGTCGGCGAGGAGACGGGCGGCTTCGGAGCGCCGGGCGGCTCTGCCCTTCCGGCTCCAATCCTTTCGGGACGCTCCCCGGGCGCTCAGGTTCTCCAACAGGGTAACGCCCAGGCAGAGGCCCTTGCCGTCCCGGTCCGTGGGCAGGTACGAGAGGACCGAAGCCCGCAGTTCATCCCGGTTCCAGGATGAAAGGTCCCGGCCCAGGAGCTCCACGGCGCCGGAATCGCAGATCCGTTCCCCGCAGGCCAGATCCTCCAGGGCCCCGAGGCCGTTGCCCGCCAGGGCGGCCACCCCGTAGATCTCACCCCGGCGCACCTCGAACCTCAGGTCCCTCAGGGTAACCCGTTCGGAATCCCGCAATCCCGCCCCGAGGAACCGAAACACCCCCTGGCCTCCGGAATCCGCGGGACCGTCCGCGGTGAAACAGGAAGAGGAGCTGGCCATGCGGAGAGCCAAATCGCATTCGTCCGTCTCCGCCGGACGGATCGTTTCGACCACGGAACCGTTGCGGAGGATGGTGATGCGGTCCGCGGCGGAAAGCACCTCCCGAACCCGATGGCTGATCAGGAGGATGGAGGCTCCGGCGTCCCTGAGGCGCTTCAACAGGGAAAAGAGGGTCTGGGCCTCGGATTCCGTCAGGATGCTGGTGGGCTCGTCCAGAAGGAGTACGTCCCCTCCCCGGGCCAGGGCCCGGACGATCTCCGCCTCCCTCCGTTCAGGGGGGGAAAGGTCGGAAATGCGGGAACCCGGATCCAGGGGAAAGGAGAAGTTCGCCGAGGCCAGGGCGGCCTGATAGTAGGCCTTCCGGCGGTCCAGGAGGAATCCGAGAATCCTGGGCTCGTGCCCGAGTACCACGTTTTCCGCCACCGTCAGCCCCGGCGCCAGGAGCGACTGCTGTGGAACCATGCCAATCCCGAGCTTCTCCGCGTCCCGGGGCCGGCGGAACCGGACCGGCCGCCCCCGGACCAGGATGGTCCCGGAATCCGGACGCTCGAGCCCGGCGAGGATCCGGGCCAGGGTGCTCTTGCCGGCCCCGTTTTCACCCACCACCGCGTGGATCTCCCCCGCCTCGGTGGAGAGGGAGACTCCGGACAAGGCCACGGTCCGGGTGGATGGAAATGTCTTGACGAGATTCCGGACCTCGAAGACCGGAGAAGGTTTCATCTCTCAGAAGCTGTCTATGGGGAAGGACGGGGATCCCGCGCGCAGATCCGCCAGGGCCTTCTCGAACCGGGCACGGAGATCAGCTGGAAGGGCCCTGTAGGCGTCTCCGTCCGGATCGAAGCCTATGTACCCTTCCGCCGCACCTACTACGTCCGCCCGGCCGAACAGAGCCTTGTCGCCGGACAGAAGGGCGCTCACCCGTTCCCGGACCAGGCGCTCCTGATCCAGGACCGCGCAGCCCAGGATAGTGCCCTGCGCCAGGCCGTATCCCTTGCCTTCGAACCAGACCGCGTAGGTGCCTCGCTCCTTGGAGGCCGAAAGGACCCCCTGCCCCGCCCCGCCCGCTATGGGCAGGATCACGTCCACCCCTCCGTCGATCAGGGAGGCGGTCAATTCCGCGCTCCTGTTGGCGTCATACCAGTTCCCCACCACCCGGACATCCAAGGATATTTCCGGATCCGCGGCCTGGAGTCCCGCCTCGAACCCGGGCCGGATCAGCTTGTCCAGGGTCGGGTAGGTCTGGGCTACGACCATCCCGGCCTTTTTAGTCCGATTGGCCCCGGGCAGGGAGGAGGTGGTGATTAGACCCGCCAAGTATCCGACGATGTACCCCTGCTCCAGCTGGTTGTACAGCACCGTGTGGATCGCCGGATTTCCCGAAAGGTAGGCGTCGGCCGCGAAAAACCGCATGGAGGGGTAGGACTCCGCGACCTTGGCGCAGAGCTCCGGGAGGGCGGGATTCGAGGTGACGATCAGGTCGAACTCGCCGGAGGCGGCCAGGGCAGCGAGTTTGTCCAGCCACTCGGCCTGGTTGAAGCCCGCCTCCACGACGCGGAAGTTCGTACCCGGGACGGCCTCCGCCGCCTGCCGGGCGCCGGCGGCCAGCATTTCATAGATGGGACTTCCGGAGACGACCCCGGGAACGAATACGGCGACACCCTTGAAGGCCGCAGGTGCGGGCGGGGCGCTCTCGTCCCGCCCTTTCGCGCAGGATGCCGTCAAGACCAGGAACACCGCCGCCGCGGCGACCCAGGATCGGCCGCTGGTTTTCATCGTGCTCTCCTTACACAGCTGCTTCCGGGCCCGGGATACCGTACCCGGGCCGGCTTTTCACGTGCTGTCCGGGGGAGTATACTGGGACCATCCGGCGGGGGTACAGGATCACGATCCTGACGTGCCGCCAAGCTTACGTTAAGGGTGCGATTCATGTCCTCGGATCACTCGCTTCGAATCGGCGACCTCGCCCGAATGTTCGGCATCACCGCCCGTACCGTCCGGTACTACGAAGAGCTCGGACTCATAGAGCCGGAAAACCGTGACGAGGGGGAACACCGGCGCTACTCGGACCGCAACGTGATCCGCCTGAAACGGGTCCAGCAGCTCAAGGATTACGGGCTGACCCTGGCGGAGATCTCGGAACTCTTCGACCTGGCCCGCAAGGATCGCAGCGGGGAATCCGCCCGAAGGGGGCTGGCGGGCAAGTACCGGGAGCGTCTGGAGGACGCCCTGCGCAGGAAGGAAACCCTGGACAAGTACATCGAGGACCTGTCCTGGCACATCGAACAGCTGGAACGCAGCCCCGACTTTTTCGAGTGCCCGGGGGCTTCCTGCGTTTCCTGCCGCTGGGCGGATCGCTGCGACGTCCGATCCCTGCTGGCCCGGGACAAGGCCTGACACCCGTGTACCTGACCTTCGACATCGGAACCTCCTCCGTAAAGGGAGCCCTCGTGGGGGAGGACGGCCGGGCGGATCGGGTCGAGCGCTTCTCCGTGGGACTCTACCGCGGCGAGGGCGAGGCGGCCTGGGAGGCGGAGCCCTATGAGTGGTGGAAAGCCCTGGGGGAATGCTCCCGCCGGCTGGTCGAAAACGCCTCCGGTCCTATACGCGCGGCCGCGGTAAGCGGCAACGGCCCCACCCTGGTTCCCGTGGACCGCAGCGGTCGTCCCGTGGGACGGGCGATATCCTGGATGGACCGACGGGCCCGGGACCAGGCGGACAGGATCTCCGCCCTCCTAGGATTTCCCCTGGATCCGTCCTTCTATCTGCCCAAGGCCCTCTGGTTCCTGGAAAACCGCCGGTCGGATTTCGCCCGCACCGCCCGGTTCTTCTCCTGCCCGGAATGGGCCGCCTACCGTCTCTGCGGGGAAGCCTGCACCTACCTGTCGGATCCGTATTACGAGCGATACACCTGGGGAGGCGCGGCGGCTTCGGGACTCGGCCTGGACGACTCCCTGTTCCCGCCCTATTGCGGGCCCGGCCGTATCCTTGGAAGGGTGCTTCCGGAAGCGTCCCGGGAAACGGGCATCCCCGAGGGTACGCCCGTCGTCTCCGCGTTCCCGGACTTCCTGGCTTCCCTCCTGGGCTCCGGGGCCGTGGAGCCGGGGATAGCCTGCGACAGGGCGGGCACGAGCGAAGCCCTCAACCTCTGTTCGGCCGCTCCCTGCGCCGACTGGAGCTTCCTGTCCCTTCCCCACGCCGTACCGGGGCTCTGGAACATATCCGGAGGCCTGTCCACCAGCGGCAAGGCCCTGGAGTGGTACGCCCGGGCCGCGGGGTTCCCGGAGGACGAGGAATCGGGGGCCCGCAAGGTTTTCCGCGCCGCGGAGACCTCGGTCCCCGGTGCGCGGGACCTTCTCTTCCTGCCCTTCCTGGCCGGGGAGCGCGCTCCCCTGTGGCGCCGCGACCTCCGCGGCGCCTTCCTGGGGCTTTCCGTGGATCACGACCCCGGGGACCTGGCCCGGGCGGTCGCGGAATCCATCGGATTCGGACTCCGCCTCACCTCCCAGGGTTTGGCGGAGCTCGGGCACGGTATGCGCCTTGTACGGGTCAGCGGGACTCCGGCCCGGAACGCCTTCCTGTCCCGGCTGAAGTCGGACATCCTGGGCCTGCCGGTGGAGGTTCCCGAGCTGGCGGACTGCGAGCTGTCCGGAAACGCCGCCGCCTGCGCCGTGGCCCTCGGGGACTTCGGGAGCCTGGCGGAGGCCGCCGCCCGCCTCGTGCGTGTGGAGACCCGGTTCGAACCGGATCCGAGGCTACGCCGGGAGTACGACCGCCTATACGGAATCTTCGCGGACGCCGCCGCGGCGCTCATCCCCTTCTCCGAACGCCTGGTATCGAAACCCCGGGACGCGGCTTCGGACGGATAGATTCGATTCCCGATTCCCTGTACAGTGCAAGCCGGCCCGGATATTCCGGGACCCTCGGAGGTCGGATGCCCCAGTCGGTTTTCCAAAGCATCGTACTATTCCTGCTCCTCGCGTCCGGATACGCCGCGGGCAGGCTCAGGGTCCTGGGCCCGGAAACGGTCCGGGGGATGTCCCGGTTCATCGTGGACTTCACCCTGCCGGCCCTCGTCCTGGTTTCGATGCAGAAACCCTTTTCCGCGGAGCTTCGGGACGAAGCCTTCCGGATGCTGGGGATTTCCTTCGCGATCTACCTGTCCGCCCTACCCCTTGCCGTGCTCTGGGCCCGCGCCATCCGCGCCCGGGGACCCGAGCGGGGGGTGCACGAGTTCGGGGGTACCTTCGCCAACGTGGCGTTCATGGGCTTCCCGATCATGGGCGCGTATTTCGGGAAGGACATCCTGTTCGACGTCTCCATCTACAACATGCCCTTCCAACTGCTGGCGTTTTCCGTGGGGGTGATCATGCTGACCCGGGGAAGGCCCGGGGCTCCCAGGATTTCGTTCCGCCAATGGGTCAACCCCGCGATACTCTCCACGACCCTCGGCTTCGTCTTCTTCCTCTGTTCCGTCAAGATCTCGGGGCCCCTCCTGTCCGGGCTCACCATCCTCGGGGACATGACCACCCCCCTGTCCATGGCGGTGATCGGCGCCATCCTCTCCCGGATGAAGGTACGGGATGTGCTGGGGAATCTCCGGGTATATCTGACTTCGATGTACAGGCTGATCATCCACCCGACGGCGATCTGGCTTGCCCTGTCCGCCCTCGGGCTGCAGGACCGCGCCCTGGCGGTCCCGGTGGTGCTGGCGGCCATGCCCGTGGCCGCGAACGCGTCCATCCTCTCGGACGCCTACGGGGGGGACGCCGAGACCGCGAGCTCCCTCGTGTTCGTGTCCACCGCCGCATCCCTGGTGACGATCCCGTTCCTTTCCTGGACGCTCTTCGGCCTCTAGGAGCCCGTCGGACTTATGGACTTTTTATGCCTATAGGCGTAAAAAGTCCCGATTATCGGGCTCCTCAGGGACCCGGCTCACTCCCCCGGGAACACCGGGTTCGTGGAAAGACCGAACACGAGGACCGGCAGGGAGAGGATGCTCAGGAAGGCGCCCCCCGCCACGGCGTTCAGGCCCAGGACGGGATCCCCGGACGAGTACGCGTAGGCTCCGACCCCCTGGAGCACGGAACCCAGCCCGACCAGGACAACGCCGCCGAAGATCGCGGCGTTCTTTACCTTGAGGTTCGCCTGCACCCGGGCGTAGGTGGGAAGATCGATGACCCCCGAAGGCTTGGCCGCGGCGGCGAAGTCGTTCTGATCCCAGAAGGACCGTATGTCCTCGGGTACGGGAACCAGGGACGGAACCCACTTCCCGTCGGACTGTTCCACCGCCACCATGTTCCCGGCCTTGACCTTGAGCTCCGAAGGCGGGGTGTCAGATGAGGGCACGACCGTGACCAGCACGGCCCCCTCGAAGCAGTACACCCGGGTGACCGGAACCTGGTCTCCGGTTCCGTCGCCTCGGACCGTCAGGACGTCGTACCCGAAATCCGTACCCCTCACCCCGGCGGCCACGGAATCGCTGGCGATGTTGAAAGAGGAACCCCGGGCCAGCTTGTCAACCTTGGCCCGAACCCTACCGTACACCAGCCGGAATCCCCGTTCCGGAGAATCCGACAGGGAGGTGAGCACGAACACCGTGTTTTCCGAAAGCTTGAGCATGCCCCCCGCGGGCTTGATCCTCAGCTCGAGGAAGGTGCCCTTGCCGGTCTGCACCTGGTCCCCTTCCTCCAGACGGAATCCCAGAAGCTCGTCCACCGAAAGGGGCTTGTTGTCCCGCAGGATCGTCACATCCCCGCCGACCGCGAATTCCACCTCCGCCCAGGTCGAGGCGCCCTGTCCCCATACCGAAACGGCCGCAGCCAGCAGGGCGGCCGACAGGATCCATTTCCGCTTCATACGCGTAGTATAGCATGAACCGCCGCCCGGCACCACGTCTCGTCATGACGTATCCCGACACATCGTGACAAGACACGTCGTGACGACGCGGATTGCATCGGAATAGGGGCCGGGCTATACTTCCCACCGATGGAATCCATGCTCAACGAGATCCGCCTGGCCTATTCCGATCCCCAGATCAACTCCCTGGCGGGCTCGGCGTCCCCGGAAGCCCGGGATTCCCTGTACGGCATGAAGTTCGGCCAGAACGAGGAATACTTCCTGGAGCTTTCCCGGGATATCGAGATACCCCACTTTCCCATCCATCACGACGTCCGCAGGCGGGAACCTTCGGAGCAGTACCTCCGGGCCCTGCGGGCGACCCTGAACCAGCTCGTGATCCTCCTGCCCGAGACCTTCCGGGACCTGGCTCACCTGTTCGAGCCCTCGGAAACCTTGAAGCCGGGATTCTTCCACCTCTACAAGGTGCAGGAATCCGTATACCTCTACGTCCTCCGGATAGACCTCCTCGACCGCCCCCTGGAGACGGAGCTGGTGGAAGCGGGGACCAACGAGACCACCCCCGCGTATCGCACCCGGCGCATCTACCTGGAGAGCGAGCTGATACCCCTGTCCGGGATCGACCGGGAGGAGGGCCGCATCCGCGCCTTCCGGGTCAAGCAGATGGTGTCGAACACGTGGATCGGGGAGACCGGAAAGGGCTACCAGGTCCGGGGCATCTGGATGGACGCCGACCTGTCCAAGTTCTTCTCCAAGCTCTTCCTTCCCGAGGGCAAGAGGGTCTACCCCTTCCTGCCCTTCTTCTGCAAGTACAAGACCGTATGCTCCTTCGTTCCCGTACCCGAAGGCGGCTCTCGAAAAAAAGCCCTGCCCGTCCTCCACCGGGCCTTGGGATTCCTGGAACCCGAGATGGATCGAATACAGGGCATCCTCAAGGGCTCCGCTTTTTCGGAGTCCAACGAGGAGTTCCGGGCTCTCCGGAACCGCATCCCCCCGGCATGGAAAGAGCTGTATCGCGACGTCACGGTCAGCCCCTACCTGAACTCCCGGGACATGAAGGAGTACGAGCTTGTCTACCCAAGATCCTGAGACGCAAAATCTGTCAGGGCTCCGGGTCACCGTCATGGGCCTGGGTATCAACGGCGGTGGACTGGCCTCCGCGAGGTTCTTCGCCGCCCGTGGAGCCACCGTGACGGTCACGGACATGAAGGACGAAACGGCCCTGGCGGAATCCCTGGCCGCCCTGGAGGGGTTTCCGATTCGCTACGTCCTGGGCAGGCATGAGATGGAGGATTTTTCCGGGGCGGACCTGGTCATCAAGAATCCGGCGGTCCGGGCCGACTCCCCCTATCTCACGACGGCAAAGGCGGTGGAGACGGACATCTCCACCTTCCTGCGCTACTGTCCGGGTCCCGTGGCGGCGGTGACCGGCTCCAAGGGGAAATCCACCACCGCCAGCGCCCTGGCCCACGCCCTTTCCTCCGCTGGCACCGCCTTCCTGGGGGGCAACATCACGGTCTCCCCCCTGAGCTTCCTGGACCGGGTCCGTTCCGACACGCCCGTGGTCCTGGAGCTTTCCAGCTGGCAGCTGGGAGACCTGCGGGGCCGGCGTCTCCTCCGGCCCCGGGCGGCGGTGCTCACCCGCATCGTTCCGGACCACCTGGACCGCTATCCCTCCATGGAAGCCTACGTGGCGGACAAGCGCCTGATCTACGCGGACCAGGATCCGTCCTGCTATACCGTCTGCGACCGGGACGATCCCTACGGCCGCTCCTTCGGCGCCGAGACCCCGGGAACCGCGCGCTGGTACGCCGACCTCCTTAAGGCCGGAGAGGCGGGCGCCTGGTTCTCCGGTCCCGTCGGCCTGTACCGGGATCTCTCGGGCCGAGAGGAGGAGATCCTCCCGGAGCGGCTTCGGGTTCCGGGCCCCCACGCCCGCAGGAAC
>JBGSPT010000224.1:0-9673 GCA_041738475.1 Treponematales bacterium | reverse complement strand
GCGGGCGAGACGGAACCTCCGCAAGCCAGGCGCAGCCGCCGCAGGATCAGAGTCCCTGATCGGCGGTCCGCCTTGGCGTCGAGAAGCCCCGCGAACCGGGCCTCCCCCGGATCCTCCGGGACGAATAGGACCGGAAGGGCGAAGTACCCGAAGGCGCGCCTGGCCTCGGGGACGTAGCACTCGATGGTGAAGTCGAAATCCCAGAGCCGGGCCGTCCGCCCGTGGTCGATCACGAAGGGATCGAAGGGGGACAGGACGAAGGCGCGCGGGAGTCCGGCGTCCGACGGGGACCCTGCCGCCCGGGCCCCGCTCTCCAGGAGATTCCGGCGTGCGTACCAGCCCGGGCCGAGTCCCTCCGGGGAAACCGGGACGAGGCGTCCCGCCTCCACCGCCGCGTCCAGGGCGGCGTCCATCCTGGCCAGGCCGTCCTTCCGTTGATAGACCGCCTGAGCCTTCGTGAAGAGCCCCAGGGACCGGGCCGCGCGTTCCAGGTGGCGCTCCGCGAGCTCGAGCTCCGAGGGCGCCGGTCCCGCGTACGCCGAGGGGATCTGCCGCTCCGCGAGGTCGTAGACCTTCTGGAAGCCGTTCCGGGTTGCGCAGACGAGCTCGCCGGAGTGGAAAAGGTACTCCAGGGCGACCTTGGCGGGCTTCCAGTCCCACCAACCCCGGGGACCGCTCATGGACTCCTGGAAGTCCTTGGCCGACAGGGGCCCTTCCGCGGCAACCCGGTCCCGGACCCGGGATACCACCTCGGGCACCGCGTTGAACCATTCGTGGCCGTTCGCACGGATCCGCTCCATCCGGGGCAGGCAGTAACGCCACTCCTCCAAGGGAAGGTAGGCGGCCGCGTGGGCCCAGTACTCGACAACCCGGCGTTCCCCTCCCCCGACCCCCTCCAGGGCCGGGACCGCAGCGTACCCCGGTTCCGGGACGCGGCTCCAGAGGATGTGCTCGTGGGCGCGGCGGACCACGGAAATAGTGTCGATCTGCACGTAGCCCAGGGCTTCCACGGCCCGGGCGACCCCCTCCGACCCCGGCGTGAATCGCGGAGGGAAGCCCGCCCCCGCGGACAGGACCAGGGCGCGGGCCTCCCGGATGCCCAGGGGTTCGGGCCGTCCGCTCACGGATCCTTCCCGTAGGCGCCAAGGACCACGAGGGCCCGCAGGGTGTTCCAGCGGCTCGGGCCGCCGGTGATTTCCATGTCGAAGTGCACCGCCCCCGGATGCTTTCGCTGGACCGGCCAGGTCCCGTCCCTCCGTCGTTTCCCGCGCAGCAAGTCCAGGGCGTCCGCCATGCGGAGGGCGAAGGGCCGGCCCGCCCGGGCGAAGTAGGACAGGCCGCGCAGGACGTCGTATTTCCAGCGGCAGGGGAAGGACAGGTACGGGAATTCGGGGTTGGCGATCCGCCCGCTCCGGAGCCCGAAGTACAGGCGTCGGGCCAGGAGCCATTCCTCCCCGCCCCGGGCCAGCCGGCCGAGCCCCGCCTCCGGGGCCAGTCCCGCCTTTCGGGCGTCCTCGAGGGCTTCCAGTACGGAGATCGTGGTGGCGAAGGAGGAAGCCTCGGATCGCATATCGTCACAGTTCCAGCCCCCGTCGGGCTGGCGGTGGGCGGCCAGGAAGGAAAGCAGCCTGCGGGCCCTCTCGTCCCGGATACCCGAGTACAGGGCCAGGGAGAGGACCATGGCGGTGACGCAGACGTCCGCGACCCGGACGGTCTTGGCCACGTAGATCCCACCGTCGGGTCCCAGGAAGCGCTCCAGCAGGAGTTCTACGCTTTCCCGGAAGGCCGGGTGGTCCCCCGGGAAGCCCAGGGACATGAGATCCATCAGGGTGTAGTGGGTGCTCACCCATTTCGGAATGTAGAGGCCCCCGCCCCACATACGGGTTCCGGGATCCCGGGCTTCCAGGAAGCGCCGGCCCCAGCCCTCTTCGGGAATACATGCGCGCAAGGAGACCAGGGTCCTCTCGCCCTCCCCGAGGAGGTCCCTGCGGGTGAGGTATTGGACCGACACGTCCCCGGCCAGGAGCCAGGCCAGGACCTCGGGCTCGTCTCCCGCCGCCTTCTCCCGGGCGGGGGCCCGTGAAGCCCTCACTTCAGGCCCGAGGCCTTTTCGGCCAGGGACACGAACTCGGCCCGGCGGTCGGAATCCCCGGCGGCGCCCCGGGCCAGGTCCAGGACGAGCTTCCAGTCCGCCCGGCCCTTGTGCTCCGAGCCCCGGAGGATCATGCCGTAGGCGGCCACGGCGGCGGCGAAGCGCAGGTCCCCGGAGGCATTCGCCAGGGATCCCCGGCCGTCCGGCAGGGCCAGCTCGAGCTGGGCGCTCTGGTCCTGGTCTGGCTTCTTGAACCGCACGCGAAGGATGCCCAAGCCCGGGCCGGGGGCGGGCGAGACGGGTTCTATCTCGTACAGGGCGGTCACGCGGTGGCCCGCCCCCATCTCGCCGGCGTCCTTCTTGTCGTCCGTGAAGTCCTCCTTGGAAAGGATGCGGTTTTCGTATCCGAGGAGGCGCCAGGACTTGACCACCGCCGGGTCGAACTCCACCTGGAGCTTCACGTCCTTGGCCGCGGTCAGCAAGGTTGCCCCCATCTCCTCGATCAGGACCTTCCGCGCCTCCTCCACCGAGTCGATGTAGGCGAAGTTGCCGTTGCCCTTGTCCGCCAGGGCTTCCATCTTCGCGTCCTTGTAGTTGCCCGTGCCGAAGCCCAGGACCGAGAGGAAGACTCCCCGGTTCCGGTAGGACTCGATCAGCTTGACCAGCTCGGATTCGCTGGACAGGCCCACGTTGAAATCCCCGTCGGTGGCCAAAATGACCCGGTTGTTCCCGCCCTTGCGGAAATTCTGCAGGGCCGTGTCGTAGGCCAGGACGATGCCCTGGCCGCCCGCGGTGGATCCCCCGGATTCCAGGGCCTCCAGGGCCGCCAGGATCTTGGCCTTGTCCGTGCCCGGGGTGGGAGGCAGCACGAGGCCCGCTGACCCGGCGTAGGCCACAAGGGAAACCCGGTCCTGGGGCCGGAGGGTCTCCGCCAGCAGGGAGAAGGCCCGCTTCACCAGGGGGAGCTTGTCGGGATCGGACATGGACCCCGAAGTGTCCACCAGGAAGACCAGGTTGGCCGGGGGCAGGTTGGCCGCGGAAACCGTCCGGGTCCGGAGGCCCAGGGCCAGGAGGATCCGCCCCTCGCTCCAGGGGGAAGAGGAGGTCTCCGCGGAAAGGGCGATGGGCTCGGGGCCAGCGGGCTCCTTCCAGCCGTAGTCGAAGTAGTTGAGGAGCTCCTCGATCCGCACCGCCTCGGGGGGAGGCAGGCGTCCCTCGTTCAGGAAGCGGCGGATGTTGGAGTACGAAGCCGTGTCCACGTCCGCGGAGAAGGTGGAGAACCGTTCGTCCTTGGCGGGCTTGAAGGGATTCTCCGGAAGGCCCTTATATTCCTCCGAGGCCGGGATGCCGGTGCCGTCCGCGGGGGGAGCTTCACCGGCCCGGTCGGCCAACATGGATTTCTGCGCCGCCGGGGCGGGCAGGGCGAGCTCCTCCCGGATCTCCCCCTCCGGAGGCCGGCCGACCGTCGGGGAGGGCCTGGAAATCGAACAGGCCGTGTACAGGGCGGCTGTAAGGATGAGGACCGTCAGAAATGCGAGGGTCGAAAACGAGGGCCCGTGCTTGCGGCCCGATCGATAAGTTCCGGACATTCGCGAACCTCCCGGCGTCCGCGGGTGCGGAGCCTACTTTACTATATCTCAGGTTGAATCTTTTCCGCGGCCGTGTAAAGATCGAAGCTCGCGCCGAGAGCGCCGCGGGGAGCGCCGGTCACCGGAGATCCCCGTCCAATCTCGGCGGGGAGGCCCCGTGTTCCAGCCCGTCCAGATCATCTTTGCCCCCACGTCCCGGTGCAACCTCTGCTGTTCCCACTGCCGCGTCCGGCGCGGCTCCGAGGAGCTCTCCGCCCAGGAGGCCTCGGCCTTCCTGGAGCGCTGCGCCCGGGGAGGGATCGAACGCGTCGGGTTCAGCGGGGGGGAGCCCTTCCTCCGCCCCGATTTCCTTGCCGCAGTCTGCCGGACCGCGGTGTCCCAGGGCCTCTACTTCGACCGCCTCATGACCAACGGCGACTGGTTCACCGACGAGGGGGACCTCGAGGGGGCTCTTTCGGACCTCTTCGAGGCCGAATTCGACGGGACCTTCGGGCTGAGCGCGGACGCCTTCCACGGCCAGGATCCCGGGCGCCTGGCCGCCTTCCTGACCGCGGTATTCCGGATCTGGGGCCGGAAGGACTGCGCCGAGATACTCTCCGTCCGTTCCCCGGACGACGGACCCTGGGTCGAAGACATGCGCACCCTTGCAGAGCGCCTGGGCGGCCGGCTGGTCCTGCGGGACGGGGAACCCAGGGGCATATCCGATGCGGCACCCCGCAGGGAGGAAGCGGCCGCCGGGGAGACCCTGGACATCCCGATACTCCGGTTCGCCTGTTCCGCAGCCGGAACCGATGCGGGCTGGGGCTCCCGGCGCTGGTTCCGGGAGGATTTTTGCGAAGGGCCGGGGAACGTGTTCTACGTCCACCCCGACGGCTCCGTGGCGGTCTGCTGCGGCTTCGCCAACGAGAATCCTTCCTTGATCGTCGGGAACATCCGGGAGGACGACTACGACAGCTTGATGAAATCCGCCGAGAAGAACCCCCACGTCCGCCTGGCCTACGAGAAGGGCTTGGACGCCCGCCGCCGGGAGCTGGAGGCCGGCGGGGTGAAATTCCCGGGGATGACCGACGACATCTGCTTTTTCTGCGACTACCTGTACAGGAACAGGCTGATCGGGGATTGACGAGGAATCTCGAATACATTATAAATTTTATAAACATTCCCGATCATCCTGCGGGAGGCCCACGGTCCGCGGCGCGAGGGGCCCCCGCGGAGGAACCATGTCCCTCTACGGACAGCCCAAGGGCAGGATCGTCCGTGCCCTCGGCATCAACATCTTCGGAAATCCGAAGTTCGACCGCCTCCTGGAGCGGAAGCCCCAGCCCCCCGGAAAGCCTCCCCGCTATTCTCCCCGCAGGGTCTCGGAGTACGGTGAACAGCTCAAGGAAACCCGCAAGTACAGGGCCGCCTACGGCCTGGGACGCCGTCAGCTGAAGACGCTCTACGAGAAGGCACGGCGTGCCGGAGGATCCACCAGCAACGTCCTGCTGGCATCCTTGGAAGCCCGGCTCTCCAACGTGGTCTTCCGTCTGGGCTGGGCCGTTTCCAGGGCTCAGGCCCGCCAGCTCGTCTCCCACGGCCATGTCGCGGTAAACGGCCGAGTCCTGGACATACCCAGCGCGACCCTCCGGCCCGGGGACGTCCTGGAGCTCCGGGCGCCGGAAGCCCTGGCCCGGGCCGCCCGGGAACGGAGCGTCCCCCTGCCTTCCTGGATCTCCCGGGAGGGGCTAACCGCCCGGGTCCTATCCCGGCCCGAGGCTTCGGAGTCCTCCGTCCCGGGACGCATCGGAAGGGTCGTGGAATTCTTCGCCCGGTAAGACGGCGAGGCTGCGGTCCCTACTGAGGAGGCCTTGACCGAAAGGCGGAAGATCTATAAATATTTAACGATTATATTCGCGGCTGGCCCGGTTTTTTGCGGAGACCGCGATATAGTAACCCGCGTGCGCCCCGTATGGGGGCACGTACTTGCTCGCCTGCTTAAGGGGAGTGCCATGAAACGCATCGTGTTTTTTCTGGCCGCCGCGGCGTTGTTCGCACGGCTGCCCGGGGCTTACGCCCAGGACCTGTCCGAACCGGACGAGGGATCGGTACTTCAGAAAGCCCGCGACCAATACGGCCGGGGGACGGATTCCCCGGAGCCCTCGGAGATTCCCGAGGACTCGGCCCGGGAAGATTCCGGCCGGCCCTATACTCCCTTCGTCGTTTCCTTCGTCCCCGGCATCCAGTTTCCTGCCTTCGGTTTGTACGACACCTCCGCGGCCTTCGGCTGGATCGGCTCCGGGGTCGGCGACGTCGAGGGTATCCAGGCGTCCGGGGTCTTCAACCTGGCCCGGGACGTGGAAGGTTTCCAGGGCGCCGGAGTCTTCAACATCGCCCGGGACGTGGAGGGCTTCCAAGGCTCCGGGGTGTTCAACATCGCCCGGGACGTAGAGGGCTTCCAGGGAGCCGGGGTCTTCAACATCGCCCGGAAGGTGGAAGGGTTCCAGATGTCCGGGACCTTCAACATCGCGGACACCGTGGACGGAGGCATGGTCGCCGGGGTCTTCAACGCCGCGGACCGGGTTTCCGGCTCCATGATAGGACTTGTGAACGTGGCGGACCATCTGGACGGCGTAGCCCTGGGCTTGATCAACATCATCGGCAACGGTGTCAACGAGATCGGCCTGGCATACGTACCCGCCGAGGATATGACCTACCTGTCCTACCGGACGGGCACCGCTTCCCTCTACGCCGTATATTACGGAGGCGTCGGAGCCGAGGACTGGTTCGTCGATTCCGACTCCCTGATCGTGGGAATCGGTTTCGGCCACAGGATCCGCATCGGCGAGGGAAGCCTGGATTTCGAGGTTTCCGCGGAGCAGGAGCTCTATCCGGACCGCCGGGCCGCCCTAACGGCGGCCGCGGAGGCGGAGGACGAAGGGGCCTTCTGGGCCCTGATCCGGCCCTATCCCTCCGTACGGGCGGCCTTGAACATCCCGGTCCTCGGCTTCAAGGCCGTCCTGGGAATCGAGGCCGACTTCGACGTTCCCGCCTGGGCTTCCAGCGTGCCAGAGAGGCTCAGGACCTCATCCTTCCGCGCGGGCGGATGGAGCGGGGACGCCTGGGGCTTGGAGTTCACCGCCTGGCCCAAGGTCTACCTCGGGTTGAGCTTTTAAGCTCGGAACGAAGGCGGTATACTTGCCCAAGCTCGGGCATCCGATGGACAGTCTAGCGGCCGCCCCCCGGGCCGCTCGATTTCCCGCGCCCCGCGGGATATACTGAAACGAGAGCCCGCGGCGGCCGCAGATTCCGGCCTAGGGCTCTCCGATCCGGTTAGGAAGGAGCGAGGGATGAAACGCCTGATAACCATATCCGCATGCCTGCTTGTCGCAGCCGCGGCCGCCGCGGCCCAGCCGCTTTTCGGCGAAATCGAATATGTGGAGGGGGACGTCACCCTGAGCCGGGGCGGCAAGAGCCAGGGGGACCTGAACATCGGCGACGAGGTCCTGGTGGACGATTTCATTAAGACCGGTTCCGACGGGGTCGCGGTCATCGCCCTGAACCGGACCACGGGGATGCGCGGCACTCTCTCCGTGAAGTCCCGATCCGCGGTCTACGTCCGGATGTCCCAGGACTCTTCCGGTTCGAAGACTACCCTGGAGCTAGTGGCGGGGCAGATAGGATCCAAGGTGGCTAAACTCTCCGGATCCCCCACCCTCCAGGTCAAGACGGATACCGCGGTCATGGGAGTACGGGGAACCGAATTCGGGGTGTCCACCTCGGTTTCCGGCAATGTGGTGATCTTCTGCACCGAGGGATCCGTGGAGGCTACGGACGGCGAGTCCACGGTCCAGGTTCCCATGGGAAAGGCCGTGGAAAAACGGCCCGCCGAACGGCTCCGCCTGCTGCCCGTGGCGGTCTCGAGTCCCGACGAGTTCGCCAAGCGATGGATCGCGGACGAGATCGAGGCTTTCCGGGCCAATCCCGCCCGGGTCGTCGCGTTCTACGAGAAACGGTATGCCGATCTGAGCGTCCGGTTTACGTCCGCCCTGGACGATCTGCAGAGGAAGGCCGCCCTGCGGAAATGGATCGAGGAGGACAAGGCGGGCACCCGGGTCAATCCCCGGTCCGCGGACACCCTCCGGGAGAAAAAGGAGCTGGTACAGAGCTTCCTGGAGCTCCGGAAGATCCTCTTCCTATTCGAGCGCATCTACTACCGCCTGGACGAGGCCGCGGACCTGGTTTCCGGGACCTCCGGGGAGCGGGCGGAGATCCGGCCGGGTCTGAGCGTAGGCGCCTTCCTGCGGCAGTTCCGGGAGGAGCGTGAGCGGCTGGCCAAGATGATGGCCTTCTTCCGCTACGCCGAACGCCTGTACGCCCTGCGCAACGAGGGCGGGGCGGGCTTCCCCGGCCTGGGCGGAGACGACGACGACTTCTTCGGCTCTTCAGATTTTTAGAAGGAAGGCCTGGAACCATAGATCCGACAGGATGGACAGGATAAAAAGGGATGGACAAGATGAGAATCATGAACGGGTTCACGGTTGATCTCTCGATCTTGTCGATCCTCTCCGATCTTGTATATCCTGTCGGAACTGTGAGGATAACTTGACGACCGTAATCTCCCTGGGGGGTTCCATCGTAGCCCCGGACAAGCCCGACATTCCGTTCCTTCGGGATTTTCTCGCCCTGTCCGCGGGCTGGCTCGAGGAGGAGCCCGCGCGACGGCTGATCCTGGTCGTGGGGGGCGGAGGCCCGGCCCGGGAATGGCAGAGAGCCTACCGGGAAGTCTCCCTCCGCGCCGATCCGGAAGCCCAGGATTGGGTGGGGATCATGGCCACGCGACTGAACGCCCAGCTCGTGAAAGCCCTGTTCGGGGAATTATGCCCCCGGGAGGTGGTGATCGACCCGACCGCGGTGGACGTGTTTCCCGGGCGGGTGCTGGTCGCGGCGGGTTGGAAGCCGGGCTTTTCCACCGATTATGATTCAGTGCTCCTGGCGGAACGCTTCGGTGCGGATACGATCGTGAACCTGTCCAACATCGCCAAGGTGTACACCGCGGACCCGAAACGGGATCCCTCGGCCCGGCCTATCGACGCCATCGGCTGGACCGAGTTCCGGACCCTGGTGGGGGACGAATGGGTGCCCGGGAAGAACGCGCCCTTCGATCCCGTGGCCAGCCGAAGGGCCCAGGAGCTGGGGCTCCGCGTGATCTGCGCCGCGGGCCGCGACTTGCCGAACCTGAAGGCCATACTGGAAGGCCGCCCCTTCGAAGGCACGGTGATCGGGGGCTAGGTAGCCGCGCCCGGAAACCCTGGCGGTCCTCGATCTCGACATATTAACTTCCGCCTTCAGCCGCGGCTCCCTCTATTCGGTTGACGCCGAGAGGGGCCGCCCGATCCTCCGGAACACTTCCGCGTGAAACGCGTCGATGAGGGCCGCGTGGACGGGTCCGTACAGAGCCGCGTCCCGGAAGGACCGCCCGCTCCGGTACCAGGTGCCGTGCCGGATCAACGTTCCGTGGTTTCCGTCGGGGCCCGGAATCTCCAGGAACCGGATCCGCTGGAGGCCGTTGGACAGGTTCCGTTGCAGGTATACAAACTCGATCAGCCGCCCGGGCTCGTCGATTCGGGTGATCCGGAAGGCCGCAGGAATCCTCAGGATCCCGAGGATCCGCAGGTCGATCACGTAGACCTGCCCGGCGGCAAAAGGCGGGGCGGGCTCCCCGGGGGCGTACAGGCGGGAGGACGAGGGATCCCATACCACCCCGGGGCGGGTGCGGGGGGTTGTCCAGGCCGACGAGGGATTCAGGGTCGCATAGGCTTTCCAGGAGACTTCCAGGGGGACCGGGGACCGGTAGGTCCGGAGGTGGAAGCGGTAACTCTCCAGGGAGCGGAGGTCGCTCGATTCGTATCCCGCCAGGTCCCAGCCGTTCGTATCCAGGAACCGTTCCACCGAGGACGGAATCCCTCGTCCGGCGGGGGCGGTCGCGCACCCGGTCAGGGCCGCGGCGGCC
>JBGSPT010000140.1:0-1987 GCA_041738475.1 Treponematales bacterium | reverse complement strand
GCCGCAGGCTGGTATGGCGTGCCTCGGTCTTCGACGCCCTGGACGGGGCCCTGGTCGCCTCGGACTCCCAGGGAGCCTTTCCGGGGCTGTCCGCCCTGCCCCTCCTGGACCAGTCCGCCTCCGCGGCCGCCCGGGACGCCTGGTCCCAGAGGAACCGGACCATCCCCGGGGAGCCCCTGGAATACCGGTTGCGATTCGTCTCCGCGGACGAGGGCGCCCTGGTTCGTTTCGGTACCGGAGAAGGTTCACGGGATGCGGGGATCATAGAGGACGGCTCCCTGCTTGCCCCCTTCACCGCCTTCCGTTCCGGGGAACCCGTGGTCGTGTCCTGGGAAAAGGAAGGCCACTGGCCCCGGATCCTCGTGTTCCGTCCGGGCACCGAGGACGAGGAGCTTGATCTCCCGCGCCTCATGCCCCGGGCGGACCGCATGGTCTCCCTGGGGATCTCCACCACCCGGCTCCTGGGTGCCCAGGCGGAGTACCGGCATTTCCTTTCCGACGACGCGGTGTTCCTGCGCGCCGCGGACTCCCTCTGGCTGCAGTACACCTTCACCCCCGGCTCCATCCCGGTCCTGCATAACGAGGTGCGCCTGGGCGCCGGTGCTTACCTCTTTCTCCCCCGGGACTCCAGGTTCCGGATGGCCGTGATGACCGGATTTTCGGGGATTCTCACCCTCGCCTTCCCGGGTGACCTCGAAGACAAGCTCTACTTCGACGCCACCTTCGACGCCTTCTCCCTGTCCCTGGAGTGGCATACCCCCGGCACCTGGATGTTCTTCCTGGAACAGCGGTATCCCTACTCCCTGGGCCTGGAATCCGGTCTCCTGGCCCGGGGCTGGGCCCAGAGCGACGGGCCTCCCATGATCCTGACCGCGGGGGTAATGAGACGATGGTAGCCGCACCCCTCCGCCGCCGGGCCGCGGCCGCGGCGCTCGCCCTCTTCTGCGCGGGATTCCTCTCCACCTGCGACTTTCTGACCGCGGATATCTTTCCGTCCTGGTTGTCCTATGTGGAGGCCCGGGTGGATCTCAGATCCATTATGAAAGCGAACGGACTGGGCGATCTCGCCGTGCCCCTCAACGTTGAATACGCTCCCTACGACCTAAGCGGCGTCGACTATTCGAAGGTTCTCGTGATCGCAGCCGGCAACGCCACCAAGCGGCTCTTCCTGTTGGATCCCGACACATTGCAATTTAGGGATGCTGTGTATGATCCCGCTTTTGAACAGTCCCTGGCGTCTGCCGCCAATGGATTCATGTGCGGAACCCGGGTTGTGGACCCTGCAACACCTTGGATAATCACGAATGCTTTTGCTTGGACTAATCCGTCTAGTGTACGGTTGTATAGGGTCGGCATCGGTAGTACGGGCATCAATTATTCGGTTGATATAAATTCATCCACGCAGTTTCAAATGACAAAAATAGACTGGAACTTTAGTTCGACGCTCAGTGTAAGCAATCGGGATGTGGATACCACTCCACATTCTTACTATTTGACCGATGCTGATTATTGCAACGGCTATAGCGTATTGGTGATCCATCAAATGGAATATAACGGTCGTCGATATGCCAATGCCTACTCACGAGCTGATGATCTGCATTTCGCGGGAGCTGGTTCAATATTCTCTTCGGCTTTTTCCCCCGAACATACGGGGCCATTCCCCATATCAGAAGATGAAGCATGGCTAACCGAGGGCGGCCCCGTCGCCTTCCTCCGCGGTGACGGGAATACCGACAGGATCATCCGTTACAGGTACGGCACCGGTCAGTTCTCGACAACCTTCGGGGATTTCACCCTCGGTTTTACGCCCGCTGAGGAGATCGACTCCATTCCCTTCGATGAGGATGGTGAATTAAGAATCTTCTCCTTCGAACCTTCCGGAAAATGGTGGTTTATCTACAACGCACGCACCGGTTACCTCTACAAGCTGAGGACCTGGTGGAAATGAGAAAGCATCGGTTCCTCCGGGCGGCCGCGGCCGCGGCCG
>JBGSPT010000131.1:0-3660 GCA_041738475.1 Treponematales bacterium | reverse complement strand
AGGACATGCCGTTCGCTGGAGCAGGGGGCGTCCAGGAGGATCGCGTCCCAGGCGTCCCGTTCCCTGCGGGCCCGGGCCGCCGCGTCGAAGCCCGTCACCGCCACCCTGGCCGCAAGGTCCTGCGGCAGGTGGCGTCCGAGGACGTCCCGAAGGCGCCTTCTTCTGTCCGCGGACAGCTCGTTGGACGTCAGGGTCAGCCCCGGCCGGTCCGCCATCCGGGAGGCAAGGACCAGGGATTTCCCGCCCGGTGCGGCGCAGGCGTCCAGGACCCGTCCTTCCCCGGGGAGGGGCAGACTCCGGGCGGCCATCACCGAGGCCCGGTCCATGCGGTAGGGCTGAAGGAGTCCTTCCGCGTACTCGACGCCGTCCGGTTCCCCTTCCAGGGCGGCCAGGAGTCCCGGAAACCGGTCCCCGAACAAGAGCTCGTACCTGCGGAGGAAGGCTTCCCTCCCCCGGCTTGCGGATGACGTTCCCATGCGGAATTGACACTCCCTTCCGGCCCGACTAGACTCGTCCGCGCCTCGGGCATCCTGAAAATACACCGTCCCGCGGCAAGACGGAAAGGACCCCATGAC
Source organism: Treponematales bacterium (assembly GCA_041738475.1). Lineage (GTDB taxonomy): Bacteria > Spirochaetota > Spirochaetia > Treponematales > UBA12059 > JAAYUR01. The sequence goes on along the minus strand of JBGSPT010000131.1, from coordinate 3,085 downwards.
CTCAGCCCCGCTTTTCGACCTGGACGGAACCCTCGTCGACACCCTGCCGGACATCGCCTCCGTCATGAACTCGATTTTGGAAGGACGGGGCTTCCCTCCCCTTCCCACGGAGGCCTACCGGTCCCGGGTGGGCTGGGGCTCCCGGGAACTCTCCCGGCTCTCCCTTCCCGAGGGGAGCCGGACAGAGGAGGAGATCCGGCGCATCGAAGCGGAGTTCCGCGTACGCTACGAGGCGGCTCCCGTGGTACGGTCCGCCCCCTTCCCGGGGATTCCGGAACTGCTGGCGGAGCTTCAATCCCGCGGCGTTTCCCTTTCCATCCTGTCGAACAAGCCCGATGGAGCCGTGGCTCCCCTCCTTTCGGCCCTCTTCCCGGATATCCGGTTCTTCCGCGCCCTTGGAGCCGCGGTGGGCCGGCCCCACAAACCCGATCCCGCGGCGGCCCTCGGGATAGCCCGGGAGCTGGGCCTGCCGCCGGAGCGGGTCTTCTTCGTCGGGGACTCGGGGGTGGACATGAGGACCGCCCGGAACGCCGGGATGGTGCCGATCGGCGTCGACTGGGGGTATCGGGCCGTAACGGAACTCGAGGCGGAGGGCGCCGAGCGCATAGCCCGATCTCCCGAGGACCTCCTGGCCATCCTGTCCGAACCTTGATTATACTGGAAGGTGGAGCGACGCCGGGACCGCAGGGCGGCGGCTCCGGGAATGAACCACGCGCCGGGAGGTGACCATGGACAGGAAGGATTTGCAGGACCGGGCCCGCGCCTATATCGACCAGGAAACCGAGGACGCCTTCCGCAGGGAGGTTGAGGACCTCCTTTCCCGTGAGGACTGGAAGGAGCTGGAGGACCGCTTCTACCGGGACCTGGAGTTCGGCACCGGCGGCCTCCGGGGCAAGATCGGCGGGGGAACGAACCGCATGAACCTCCTGGTGGTCCGGAAGGCCACACAGGGGCTCTGCGACTATCTCAAATCCGCCCTGCCGGGCAGGAATCTCTCCGCCTGCATAGCCTACGATTCCCGACGCTACTCCGCGGCCTTTTCGGAGGCCGCGGCCTTGGTCTTCGCGGCCAACGGGATCAAGGCCTGGCTCTTCAGCTCCCTTCGGCCCACCCCGGAACTGTCCTTCGCGATCCGGCACCTGAAGGCCGATACGGGCATTGTCGTGACGGCCAGCCACAATCCCCCCGCCTACAACGGCTACAAGGCCTATTGGGGGGACGGAGCCCAGGTCATCGCCCCCCACGACGAGGGGATCATCTCACGGGTGAATTCCGTGGGAACGGTCCGCACCATGACCCGGGCCGAAGCCCTGGCCGCGGGGCTCCTGGCGGTGATCGACAAGGAGGTGGACGAACCCTACGTGGCCATGGTCAAGTCCACACTCTTCCGTCCCGCCCTGATCAAGGAGATGGCCGGGAGCGTGAAGATCGTCTATTCCCCCCTGCACGGAACCGGGGCCCTGCACTTCGAACGCGTCATGGGCGACCTGGGCCTAAAGGTGGTCACGGTCCCGGAGCAGAGGGAACCGGACGGGGAGTTCCCCACCGTCTCCTTCCCCAATCCCGAGGAAGCCGCGGCCCTCAAGATGGCCCTGGACCTGGGCCGCTCCGTGAAGGCCGACGTAGTCATGGCCACGGATCCCGACGCGGACCGTTTGGGCATCGCGGTGCCCGACGGGGCGGGAGGCTTCGCCCTGATCACGGGCAACCAGCTGGGCGCCCTCCTGGCGGACTACATCCTTCTTTCCCGGAAGGAGCTCGGAACACTTCCCCGCAAGCCCGCCACCGTCAAGAGCATCGTCACCACGGAGCTCCAGGCCCGGATCGCCGAAGCCTACGGGTCTGTCTGTTTCGACTGCCTGACGGGGTTCAAGTGGATCGCCGATCTCATGCGCCGCTTCGAGACCGACGGTAAGGGCTACGAGTTCGTATACGGAACCGAGGAGAGCTACGGCTACCTCGTGGAGAACGAGGTGCGGGACAAGGACGGGATCTCCGCGGCGGCCATGACCGCGGAGATGACCCTCTACTGGCGAAGCAAGGGCAAGAGCCTCCTGGAAAGGCTGGACGACCTTTACAGGACCTACGGGTTCTACGAGGAAAAGGGCATCAGCAAGTACTTCGAGGGAGCCTCGGGCATGGCCGTCATGGGGGGCATCATGGAGGCCTACCGCAAGGCCCAGCCTTCCGCCTTCGGGGGGGTTCCCGTGGCTCGGATCCGGGACCTGAAGACCGGAAAGGTCTGGGAGCCCGCCAAGCCCGGCTCGGAGGAGCCCTCGGACCTCCCGGCCAGCGACGTGCTCCAGTGGTGGCTGGCGGACGGCACCCTGGTGACCGTGCGGCCCAGCGGTACGGAGCCCAAGATCAAGTTCTACATCCTGGCCCGTACCGAGGTTCCCGGCGGATCCCTGGAAGCGGCCCGGGCGGAGAGCGCCCGCAAGGTGAAGGCCATCGAGGCGGACATCCGGGCGATCGTGGACTCGAAGTGAACCGCTACGGTTTTCTCCGCAGGATCCGGACCCGGACCAATCCGGATCGGGCCGGCGCGTCCCGGCCCGGAAGATCCCGGGACCGCATGGGCCTCGCCGGGCTCCGGGAGCTCTGGGGCCGGGCGGTCTTCACGGTGCTGGACTTCGAGACCACCGGCCTCGACTCCCGGGAGGACCGGATCTGCGAGATCGGGGCGGTCCGTCTCTCCGCCTCTGGGGCCGAAACCGCCAGCCTGGACATCCTGGTCAATCCCGGACTTCCGATCAAGCCGGCGGCGTCCAGGGTCAGCGGCATCACCAACGAGATGGTGAAGGACGCCCGCCCCGTGGAGGAGGCCCTCCCGGAGCTCCTGGCCTTCCTGGGGGACTCGGTGATCGTGGCCCACAACGCGTCCTTCGACCTGGGCTTCCTCAAGGCCGCGGCGGAACGGGCGGGCCTGCCCGCCCCGTCCAACCTCGTGGCGGACACCCGGGACCTGGCCCGGGAGGCTTTCCCGGGCCTGCCCTCTTATGCCCTGCAGAGCCTGGCCCGCTCCTTCGGCATTCCAGCAGGGAACGCCCACCGGGCCTGCGACGACGCCCGGACCTGCGCCCGC
>JBGSPT010000129.1:0-13776 GCA_041738475.1 Treponematales bacterium | reverse complement strand
CCCCCCCCCCCCCCCCCCCCCCCGCCACGGGCATCACCGTCAAGGACGCTCCGTCCCTCGGCGACGAAGATTTTGAGGAGTTCTGAACTCGAAGGAGCGGAGCTTCGGTGTCCTGAGGCCTCCTGAGGCCGGCGCAGCCGGCCTCAGGAGAATTCCGGGAGTTTCGATTCACAGGTCATTGCGTTTGGGCATCACTCCAAAGCGGCGCGCAGAATTCGCTCCAGTTCCTTGTGTCCAAGGCGGACGGCGATGGCCAGGGCGTCATCCTCCACCCAGTCGGTCAGGCGCGGATCGGCTCCTGCGGTCAGGAGCATTTGCACCGCGGCGGTCTTGCCCTCCCTCGTCGCTTGCATGAGAACGGTTTCCCGCTTTCGTTCGATCACACCGCTCGCCATGCCTTTGAGCAGATCCATGCGGGCATCCACGTCGACTCCCAGGCCGAGCACATACTCGATCATTTCTTTCTTGCCCGACGCCACGGCGTAGCTCAAGGAGGTGAAACCCTCATAACCCACTCGGCGGGGATCTGCGCCGCGTTCGACAAGCAGCTTGGCGATGGCAACATTGCCCGAATGGCATGCGGCCATGAAGGGTGTGCGGTAGGGATACAACTCAAGTCCCACGCTGGACAGCTTGGGTTCAAGCACCGCTCCGGAATCAAGGAGGAGCTTCACCATTTCGACGGATCCGCTCAACGCGGCGTCGCCGAGCATGGAATCGCGGTGGACCGGCCACAGGGCGTTCAACTCCGAACCCTGGCCGATGAGGAAGCTCACGATGTCGAGCCTTGCGGCCAGGATCGCGTTTTCCAGGATCTCCTTCTTTTCGAACATCCCCAGTTTGGCAGCCGGCGAGGAATACAGAGCCTTGAATCCGTCCGTATCCCCTGCGGCTATGCGCTCGGTCAACAACTCAAAGGTGCTGGGCGCGTACTGGGGGTACTCTTCCCGGAGCCCGCCCTTGTCAAGAAGATAGCGGTACAGCTCGGGGTTTTCCTTCTTCGCCGCCCGCAGCGCCGTCTCCATGTCTTCCGTGGGCAGATCGGCCCGGTTGTCCAGAAGCAGGTCTATGACGGCATAGGATTTGGTTATTCCATGCCATCGTACGGCCATGGTCAAAGGATAGATGGCCAGTTTCTGTTTGCCTAAAAACGCCTTGAGCCCGGGAAGTTCCTTGCGAAGGGCCGTGTGGTCGCCCGAGTAGATGGCGGCCATGATGGGATGCTCGTAGGCTCCGGCCTTAAGCAGCGCCTCGGCGATGTCCGCGTACAGGTTTGCGCGCACCGCGAGCATGGTGGTCCAGCCTTCGTCGTTGGCCTGGTTCACGTCCGCGCCCGCGTCTATCAACACCTTGACCGTGGGGTAGTCTCCGCTTTCCGCGGCGAAGAGAATGGCGGAACGCTGTTTGATATCGTTCTTCGTGTACGACATTTGGCCCGAATACTGGTTATAGGAAAAATTGGTGATGAAGGCGCTCGCGGATCTAGCGTTCACGTCCGCTCCCGCACCGATGAGCAGCCTGCACACCTCGGAATGCCCGCCCCGGGCGGCCATCATGAGGGGCGTGTATTTATATTCCTTCACCGGCGCATCGACTTTTGCCCCCGCTTCCAACAGAAGTCGGACACATTCGACATGTCCCAGTGCGGACGCGAGCCATAGGGGCGATGCCCCGGTGTAATCGGACACCATGATGGTGGATTCCAGCTTGGCGCCCCGCTTGACGGCTTCAGACACCAGGTCGGCGTAGCCGTTGAGAGCGGCCTGTGCCAGGAAAGGGCCGGGATACGATATGCCGTACTTGCTGCCGTACTTGTCGATGGAATACGTCGGGTGCGGAGCCCTCAGGAACAAGCGCATCATTTCACGGGAGGGGTTTTCATAGGCCAGGGAATAGAGCGCCAAGCTGGAACCCACCGTACAGCCCTTGGAAACAAGGTAATCGGCTATATCGTGCCGACCCAGCGCGGTGGCGCTTATGAGGGCCCGCTCTCCGCTTTCCTGGCCGAACCACCCGGCCTCCACAATCGCTCTAACCAGGTCCATGCGCCCATGGGCTACAGCCAGCTCCACGGGCGTCGCATCCCTGGGACTAGCCACGTACTCATCCTTGCCGATGCCCTGGTTCACCAGGGACAGCGCGCGGCCGTATTCTTTGAGCTTGATGGCCCGCATGAGCGGCGCGGCCGTGTCGATGGTGCCGCCCTGTCCGTAGGCCTTGTCGCTCCCGCGCTCCAGCATTTTGGAGACGGTGGTGCACGACGGGAGCAGACCGGCAAGCAAAATCATGCACGCCACAGGCGCGATTCTCTTCGATGTTTTCATATATACCCCTTATACCGTGTGGAAAATCGACACCGCCCAGGCATCCCCGGCCGGCCCGACGCTATCGGATTCGTCCATTACAGGGCCCGAGTCGTGGGAGTCCGCGGACTTGCCGAAGCTGTCGTACGCGCCGAACAGGCGGAAGCGAGCTTCGGTTATCCCGCGCGCAGTATACAGCGGCCCGGGTATCCGGGCGGGATTTCGTACGGTTGATTTTTGTACGATGCCGTACTCATACAGAAGTATGATGAGCCTTGTACACGAATCCGGGCTTGCATATACTGCCATGCTGTATGGAAATCATGACCCTGCGACGGATTGTCGGCATGTGCGCCGTCGTTTCGGCCTTGACGGTGGGAGCGGGAATTCCCGTCGTGGCGGCCAAGCGCGGAGACAAGGGATTTTCGGCGTTCTTCTACGTCCTCGCGCCGGGACTGCTTTCGGTACTCATGGAAATGATGCTTTCGGAAACCGGACCGGACGCGGGTTTCCGCCCGACGCTGGTGAATATCGCAAGGGCAGCCCGCATATCCATGGGACCCGCGTGGCTGACCTTCTGCCACGTCCACTACAAACTCATCCTGCGCGGCGGGGGCCTGCCCTTCTATCGGTCCTGGCTCGGCCTGAACGCGGTCAGCGGACTCCTTTGCATCGTTTCGTACGCTTGGCCGGCCGCCTGGGCTTTCCAGGAGCGCTCGTCCTCCCTTGTCCTGAGCACGTCTCTATTTTATGCGGGCGGCATGGCCTTCGCCGTGCTCACCCGAACGAAGGCTCTGCCGCTTTCCTCCTGGGCGGGAATCGCATGCGCCGGACTGAGCATGGTGTATTATCCGTTCATCGCGCTCTCGGAAGCGTTCGGATTGAGATTCAGGCATTTTTCCCCGGAGTATCCGCTTTCGCTCCAGGTGTTTCCGTTTTACTTAACCTGCGTATGCCTGATCGTGGCCGTCTACCTCTTGAAGACAATCGCTCATGATACCGGAGCGGAAAGTCGAACACTCGTATCGGCCCCGTCGAATCCTCGCGATCCCCCTCCGGGGCTTTTGACACCCCGGGAAACCGACGTGTACAGGCTCATAGCGGAAGGCCATGGCGCCGCGGCCATCGCCGACAGGTTGTGCGTGTCCGTATCGACCGTCAAGACCCACGCCAGGTCGATCTACTCGAAAACAGGCTTGGGGGGCAGGCATAAAGTCATGGCCCGGTACGGCAGGTCCGGGCCGGACTATACCGGCCGCGTGGGCTAGGAATGGAAAGCGCGCTCTACACGGCGTCGCTGGCGTCCATCGCATGGGCGGCCGCGATCATAACGAGGATCTTCGAGGCCGCGACGGGTGTGAGCGGCGCGCGCCGGGTCGACAGGGGACTCCCTCCCATCCTCGTTCCCCTAGTGCTCATCAGCCTCGCCGTCATTCTAGAGCACGCGCGGCTGTATGGACCCGGCATGAATACACCCTGGATGAGCCTTGCCGTCGGTTTCGTGCGCAGGTGCATGGGAGGGGCCTGGCTCTTTTTTTGCACCGTCCATTACAAGCTGTATTCCATAGAAGTCTCCAGGCATCGTCTGTCGCCCTGGCTTCTGGGAATCAGCGCCGCGGCGAATGTGTTGACCGTGGTGCTCAACCTGGGAATGGGTCCGGGAGTCTGGGATACCGCCAGCATGACTCTCATGGTCGCAATCGCATTCTATGCGGGAGTGGACGCCGTTCTTCTCTTCACCCGGCAGGACGTAGACCTGCCCTCTTCGAGGGCCGGTATCCGGATAGCCATGATGACCATGCTCCTCTATCCTGTGATCTTGATCAGCGATGCGGCCGACGTCCGTTTCCCGGGATTCAGCCATGGCCGGCCCATGTGGAGCCAGACCAATCCCCTATACCTGCTCTGTATGCTAGCCCTGCTGGAACCGGCCATCGCGAGGTCAGCCGGGCATGCGAGTCCGGAGCTCCCGGAGGGAGAACCGAACGGAAACGATAGCGGAATGGCAGACTCCCTGTCAGGAAGGGAGGCCGAAGCCTTGAAGCTCATCATGGAGGGCAAGAGGTACAAGGAGATAGCCGCGGAGTTGGGAATCACCCTTCCGACTGTGAAAAGCCACGTGAGCTCGGCATACCGCAAGCTCGGCGTCAAAGGACGAGCCGACCTCCATCGCCGTTCTCTGCCGAAACGGCCGCAATGATCCAAGGGGCCTTCGGGCGCCGTACTCAGGCCCCGGCCGTCCTCAACAGGTAATCCGCCACCTCGTCGGTTCCGGGCTCCAGGGAGAGCCGCGCGAGGTTGCTCTTGTACTCGGACAGGATCTCCGTTTCCGCAATCCTCCGGACGACCCGGGAGAAGGCGAAGACCGTGGGGCAATACCACCCTACGTGGTAGTTCAGGGCGAAGTTGATGATGAACCGGTCGTTGTAGGTGGCCCACTCGGTGAAGATGAAGGGCTTGCCCATGAAGACCGCCTCCATGGCCGTGGAAGCCCCGGCCTTGCCCACCACCACGTCCGAGGCCGCCATGAGCTCGTTCATGTTCGAGACGTAACCCAGGGGCGCGATCCGTGTCCTGGACAGGACCTTCTCCTTCATGGTTTCCAGGCGCCGCAGGGTGGCCTTGTTGCGGCCGGTCACCACGATGAGGTTCACCGGGGCCTGGAAGAGGTAGAGGGCTTGGGCGTAGGCGAAGACCTTCCCGATCCCCTGCCCTCCCGCGGTCACCAGGAGGGTCGGCCACCCGGGATTCAGGTCCAGGTCGCGGTGGATTTCAGGGGGAGGGGTCCGGATGTCGAAGAATTTCTTGTTGATCGGAAAGCCCATCTTCCGGATGATGTCCCCCCGGGTACCGTGCCGGAGCAGCCGGTCCCTCGAGTAGTCCGAGGCCACAAGGAGAGCGTCGGCCCCCTCGTTGGCCCACCAGGCGTACCCGTCGAAGGGATCCACCACGTAGGCGACCACCTTGAACTTCCGCCTCAGGGTCTCCTTGGCCTTGACCGCCACGTAGAGGGCCAGGGGATGGGTGGCGAAGACCAGGTCCGGCTTGTAGCGGTCGATGTACTCGATCCCCTTGTGGACGAAGTCCTTGAACAGAAGGTCTATGTACTCCGCCCCCTTGCCGTAGAGTTCCACCAGGAGGTAGCCGATCCGGGCGGAGAGTGGAAAGGCCAGACCCAGGTCCCAGGAATCCTTGAGGGCCCGATCCTCCTTGAGGGCTCCGCATTCCCGGGCGAAATCCACCACATCCACCTGGACCGTGTCCCCCCTGCGTTCGACGATGGCGTCCCGGACCGCCAGGGCCGGAGCCTTGTGGCCGAAACCCACCTCGATCATGGTCATGAGGATCTTTTTCCTATCCATGGGGGCGCGACCTCCGGGGAATGCAGGGTATGTCGACGGGGACTCGATCAGAATATACCCACACGCGGGGAGTGCCGGCCACTAAGAGTCAGCGCCGGAGCGGATTCGACTCCCGCTCCATGGTCCCCGTCGCCAGCAGTTCCCGGATCTTGTAGGTACCGTACTTCCGAGCCTTGAGGAACCCGCTCCAGGCCGCTTCCGCGAAACGCCCCTGCTCCAACAGCTCCCGGATCCACTCCAGGGCGTACCGGGGGTCCGACTGGTGCAACGTGGCCTGGATCTCCCGAAGCCAGCGGAGGTTGAAGTCCTCCTGGCTCCCGATGGTCGGCGCCGCGATCAGGGGGATCCCCAGGCCCACGTAGAAGGATAGCTCCGAGGGCTTGGTCCACAGGACGTCCGTGTCGTGGAGGCAGGCCTCGAAGGCTTCGAAGTACTCCGAGTCCGTCCTGCCCGAGACCACCCGGGCGCCGGGATGGTCCGGCAGGATGCGCCGGATCGCCTCCTCGAAATACTCCCGCACTTCCGAGCGGACCCCGCAGACCAGGTTCATCGCGAACTCTCCGGCCCGGATGGCGGGGGCCAGGCTCTCCAGGGCCGCCGCCCCGATCTCCTTCTGGGCCCCCGCGCCTCCCACGGCAAAGGTGATCGTGACCGGGCCGGGATCCTTCCCGGGAAGGAAGTGCTCGGGCCCCAGGAAGTGCTCCACGTTCCGGCCGTGCAAGGGGCGGAACCGCTCCTCCGGGTCCAGGCGGCGGAGCCGGCGACCCAGGTCCCTGCGGAGCACGTCCAGCCCCCGGTCCCCCAGGAGGCCCGGAGGCAGGGGGAAACCGGTCATCCAGATCCTCTCGTCGGGGACCCCGTACTGCTTGAGCCGACGCATGGCGGACCCGCAGGGCACCAGATACTCGATCCGGGAGTCCCGGGGCCGGGAGGGCACCCAGACCCGGTTGATGTCGGCGTCGCAGATGATGCAATAGATCCGGCCCCAGCCCGCCCGGTCCGCGGCCACAGCGGGGTGGTAGAAGGAGGTTACCAGGGGCAGGGGTTTTTCCCGGATCTTTCCCAACAGGGTCCGGCACAGGCCCTTCTCCAGCATCCGGTCCACGAAGCGGGTCTGGACCGAGGGGGCCGAGAGGTCCACCCGGGGATAGGGCGAGCGGATGCGCTGGAAATAGTCCAGGATCCCGAAGAGGGCAGGTCCCACCAAGGGGATCCCCCGGGCCCGGGAGAGTTTCTCGTAGATCTTAAGCAGGCGCTCCCAGAGCTTCAGCTCCTCCGGGTCCGCGAAGCCCGGGTCGTTGACGATGAGGATCCCTCCCTCCGCCAGGTCCGAAAGGGGCCGAACCGCCCGCTTGTGCCCCAGGCCCATGTTCGCCGCCGCAACCCAGGCCCGGGGAGCCCCTTCCGTGTGTGCCGCACCGACCGACGCCGCCATGCCGACCTCCTACGGGGTGAATTCTAGGCGGGCGTCGGCGGGAAGTCAAAGGTGGTGGACAGTGGATAGTGATCGGTGGACGGAAGTGAACACAGTAGGCGGAAGATGACTTCCCATAGGCGTGCAATCGGGCCGAGGTTCAGGAGTCACTTCCGTTCACTGTTTACCGTCTACTGTTCACTCTTCACTGTTCACCGTCCACTGTTCACCGTATACTGCCTCCATGAAAGACCAGCTCATCGTCAAGAATCTGCCCTTCATCAAGATCCTCCCGTCCTGGGCGCAGGAACTGTCGTACAAGTACCTGTCCAAGACGGCGAACCTATACATCCTCCACGGGAACATCCGGGACTTCCTGCCCCACAAGATGAACGAGGGGGAGTTCATCTTCGTGAAGATCCAGGACTATGTGTCCGAGGTCCTCTTCGGGAACCGGGACGTCATCGCCTTCTGGGACCGATCGTCCGGGGTGACCTTCTGCACCCCCGAGATGATGAAGGCCTACCTGGACGCCCACGCGGAGCGGAACCCCGACGTGCCCCGGGACGACCTCATCTCCCCGGATCCCCTTCTGGCCTTCAAGTACCTGGAGGAATACTTCCTTCTCAACATCCCCAAGAAGAAGAGGATAGTCCTGATCGCGGACTACGCGGAGACCTTCCTGCCCGCCAGCGACGTGTCCCGCCTGTCCGACGAGGACCGGTACTGCTTCGTCACCCTGAACCGCTGGTCCCACGACCCGGTGTTCACCAAGGGGGACGTCTCGGTCATCCTGCTCACCGAAAATCTCACGGACATCAACCCCCGGATCGTCTCCTCCCCCACCACCGTCAAGGTCCAGATTCCCATACCCGACGAGTCCGTGCGGATCAGCTTCCTGGAGTTCCTGGAGCGAAGGAAGACCCTGCTCCTGGACAAGGGACTATCGCCCCGGGAGGTGGGTACCATCACCTCGGGACTGAACCTCATGAACCTGAACCGCCTGGCCGCGGAGTCCTACCAGGAGGACCTCCCGATCTCGATGGACTACCTCAAGCAGAAAAAAAAGGAGATCATCGAGAACGAGGCCGCCGGGCTCCTGGAGTTCCTGGAGACCGAGCACGACCTGTCCTACGTGTCCGGCCACGACTTCGTGAAGCGCCGCTTCAAGAGCGCCGCCCGGGCCCTGAAGCAGGCTCGACTGGACGTCCTGCCCATGGGGTACCTGATCTCCGGTCCCGTGGGCACGGGCAAGAGCTTCCTGGTGACCGCATTCGCCGGGGAGATCGGCATCCCCATGGTCAAGTTCAAAAACTTCCGTTCCAAGTGGCAGGGCGTGACCGAGTCCAACCTGGAGAAGGTCCTCAACATCCTTAAGGCCATGGCCCCCGTGGCGGTGATGATCGACGAGGCCGACGCCTTTTTGGGGGACCGCAACCAGGAGGGCGACTCGGGCACCTCGAACCGAATCTTCGGCCAGATCGCCTCGTTCATGGGCAACACCGAGTACCGGGGCAGGATCATCTGGTTCCTGATCACCTGCCGGCCGGACCTTTTGCCCATCGACTTGAAGCGCCAGGGCCGGGCGGAGGAACACCTGGCCCTCTTCTACCCCGACACGGACGCGGAGAAGGAGGCCCTCTTCGACACCCTGGTGCGCAAGCTGGACCTGTCCATCCGCAAGTTCCCCGTCGGGGACCTACTGAAGCGCTTCAAGTACGAGTTCTCCGGCGCGGACCTGGAGGCTGTCCTGATCCGGGCCAAGTTCCGGGCCGCCATGGACGGCCGGTCCTTCGTGACCCGGGAGGACATGGACGAGATCCTGGCCGACTTCGTGCCCCCCGCCTACCCCCACGAGATCGAGCTCCAGAACCTGGTGGCGGTCCTGGAGTGCACCAGCAAGGAGATGGTCCCCAAGCGCTTCCAGAACCTGGACCGGACGAAACTGGTGCGGGACATCCGGGAGATCAAGGAACTGCTCGGAGAGCGGGAATAGGGGGAGCACATCCGTATAAACGCCTCGGGAATCTCCGTCCGCCAAGGTGAACGCGGGGCCTGCTGCGAGACCACGCGGCTCGCTACGTCCTCGGCGCTTCGCGCCTGCGGAATCGCGACCCGCGTGGTCTCTCCGCACCCGCGCGTTTCCTAGAATCACGGAGATTCCCGAAGCCTTCGACTTCGCGGCTCCCCCTCGCTTCGCCCTCCTCGCGCCCCAAAGAAAGGGGCGCTGCGGTGGGCTCCGCTACCCCCTGGTACTTGTATATAGACGGAAGCCCGAACGGGCAGGGGTCCGCCGTAGACGTAAAATGCGGTCAGGGCGGGCGGCCTAGAGGGGTCCCATGGATTCGCTCGTCGTCGGGGTCAAGTCCGCCGCCTCCGCCTTCTTCGATTTCAAAGCCTACGTCCTCCTCCCGGCACTCATGCCGATCCTGGCCCTGGCGGCCCCTGGCCGCCATCATCGGGTCCTGCCCCTGGGGGACCTGCCGAACCTCATCTCGATCATGTCCCTGTGCACCCTGGTCATGGAGGGCAACGTCCTGCGCTCCGTGCTGGCGGGCATTCCAGTCATCGCAGTCTTACTGCTGATAGCCTCCGACATGGCGAGCCTGTACACCAGCCAGGCCGCGGCCGCGGGCTTGAGCCCGGACCTGGGGGGCCGGGAGATCACGGCCTTCACGGACGGGGGCAACCCCCTCCGCTACTGGCTCTATTGGCTGTTTCAGGGTAACGCCGCGGCCTGGGCGGGGGTCCCCCTCGTGCCGGCCCTGCTGTGGTTCGCCGGGCGGGAGAGCCGGAAAACGGCGGGCCTCGAACCGCCGGCGTGAACGCGCCTGCAGAAATCGTGGACCGGTACCGAGTTTCCATCGTATCCTTTACGGTCATCCTGCAATTCGCGGCGTTCAAGGCCGAACGCCGATGGAGGCGAACATGCATCCTTCCCCGAGACTCCGCGTTCCGGTCTGCATTCTGGCCCTGACCCTCGGCCTCGCCTGGAACCTGGCCGCACAGGAGGAGTTCATCCGCCTGCCGGGGGGAAGCTTCATGATGGGTTCTCCGGTCACGGAGATTCAGCGGAATCCGGACGAGGGTCCCCGGCACCCGGTCAAGGTGGGACCCTTCTCGATGGGCCGATACGAGGTCACCCAGGCCGAGTGGGCGGCGCTGATGGGCGGCAATCCGAGCAGGTTCCAGGGCGGCCGGCTCCCCGTCGAGGGGGTGAGCTGGTATGAGGCTCTCGTGTACTGCAACAAGCGGAGCATCGCGGAAGGCCGGGTTCCCTGCTACAGTATTCAGGGCGGTACGGATCCCGCGGACTGGGGGAATGTGCCGACGAGCTCGAACGGCGTCTGGAATTCCGTCGTCTGCGATTTTTCCGCGGACGGCTACCGTCTGCCCACCGAGGCGGAATGGGAGTACGCGTGCCGGGCGGGGACGGAATCGGCCACGGCCTTCGGCGACACCCTGGACTCGGGCCAGGCGAACTTCGACGGAAACCGGCCGTACAACTCGACCGCCGTCGCGGAACCTCTGCGCCGCACGGCGCCCGTGGGAAGCTACACGGCGAACCCCTGGGGTTTTTACGACATGCACGGGAACGTCTGGGAATGGTGCTGGGATCACTACTCGGACAGGTACTACGCCCGATCCCCGGATGCGGATCCCCGGGGGGTGGAGGGCGGGCGCTACCGAGTCCTGCGCGGCGGCGCATGGGGAAACTTCGGCTACCGGCTGAGGTCCGCCGCCCGGCGCGACGAGGACCCCTTCTACCGGGACGCCGACAACGGATTCCGTCTCGTACGGGGAAGCTAGCCGGGCCGATCGCCTCCGGGATTTTCCCGCCCGGCCTCCCTCCTATACGAACTGGTCGAAGAGGATGGGGTTCCCGTCGGGATCCTCCACCGTGAAGCTGGTCGGGCCTGAGGTCGACTCGTCCGCCTCGGTGGTCAGCTTGACCCCCTTGCGTTTGAATTCCTTCTGGATCTCCCGGATGTCCGTGAAGGATGGCACCTCCCTGGCGTCCTGGTCCCAGCCGGGGTTGAAGGTCAGGGTGTTCTGAGGGATCATGCCCTGGAAGAGGCCCAGGACGCAGGGTCCGTTCTTGAGGATCAGCCAGCCCTGGGAGGCGTCCCCTCCGAAGGCGGAGAATCCCAGCTTCTCGTAGAAAGCCCTCGAGGCTTCCACATCCTTCACGTTCAGGCTGACGGAAAAGGCTCCCAGGTCCATGGCGGCTCCTTTCGCACCCGGAGGGCGCAGGAGGAGAAGATACTGAAAACCTTTGCGGAAGGTCGAAAATTGGTGTGAGAAGTCCGGCATAAGAACGTCTGGAAGATGATTAGCCGCGTGGACCGAGGACCTTCTCCCCCTTGCCCTCCTCCCCTCCCAGTCCCATACTTTTCCCATGGAACGCACCAGCCTCACGAACCCCCTGGTCGTCGACTCCGTGGAGACCCCCGGGGGCGGACGGATAGGCATGACTTTCTGCCCGGGGAAGAAGCAGGCCCGGGCCGCCTCGGGATCCTGGAACCGGGACCTGGACGCGGACCTGGACGCGATCCGGGACTGGGGCGCGGAGATCCTGGTGAGCCTCATCGAGCCCGCGGAATATTCCCGGCTCGGGGTGGAAGACCTGCCGGTGAAGGCTCGGACCCGGATGGCCCACCTGGCCCTGCCCGTCCCGGACTACGGCCTGCCGGGTCCGGAGTGGGAGGAGTCTTGGAAGACCGAGGGGCCCCGGCTCCGCTCGATCCTGCGCCGGGGAGGAAGGATCTGTCTCCACTGCATGGGGGGCCTGGGAAGGTCGGGAACGATCGCAGCGCGGCTCCTGGTCGAGCTGGGCGTCCCGCCGCGGGAAGCTATCCGCTCGGTACGGGCAGCCCGGCCCGGGGCCGTCGAGACCCGGGAGCAGGAGGAGTACGTGGGGGCGGTCCGGCCTCCCCCCTAGAACTCTCGGTCGTCCAGGGAATCCAGGCGGGCCCGGACTGGGGCCATGATCGCGGCGATGGAGCCCTCCGTGAAGGGATTCCGCAGACCCGCCACCGTAAGGAGCTCCAGGAAGGGCCGGCTCCCCGCGGCATCGCAGAGCCTCAGGTAACGGCCCCAGGCGGCCGGGCGGTCGGCCTGGGCCAGGGCCCAGAACTCGTAGGCGCAGACCTGGGCCAGGGTGTAGTCGATGTAGTAGAAGGGGTCCTGGAAGATGTGGCCCTGGCGGAACCAGTAGCCTCCGGATTCCAGGAACTCGTCCCCCTCGTAATCCCTCCAGGGGAGGTAGACCTTCTCCATTCCGCGCCACGCGGCCCGGCGCTCGGCGGGACTAGCCCCGGGATGCTCGTAGACCCAGTGCTGGAACTCGTCCACCAGGACCCCGTAGGGCAGGAAGAGGATCCCCGCGGTCAGATGCCGGAAGCGGTACTTGTCCGCGTCGTCGCCGAAGAAGCCCTCCATCCAGGGCCAGGCCAGGAACTCCATGGACATGGAGTGGATCTCGCAGGCCTCCAATGTGGGCCACTGATACTCCGGGAAGGAAAAGCGCCCGCCCCGGGAGACCTGAAAGGCGTGGCCGACCTCGTGGGTCAGGGTGTCGATGTCGTCGGAGGTCCCGTTGTTGTTGGAAAAGATGAAGGGAACGCCTTCCGCGGGCAGGTACTCGCAGTAGCCCCCCATGGCCTTGCCTTTCCGGGTCTCCAGGTCGAAGAGCTCCCGTTCCCGCATGGTCCGGAAAAAGGAGCCTGTCTCGGCGGACATCTCGTCGTACATACGGCCCGCGGCTTCCAGGAGGACCGGGGTGCCCCCGACGAGCCTGGGATTGCCCGAGGGGAACTCGAAGGCCTCGTCCCGGTAGGCCAGGGAGGGAATGCCCAGACGCCGGGCCTGGCGCTCCCGGAGGGAGGCCGCCAGGGGCACCACGTACCTTAGGACCTGGGACCGGTAGGACGCCGCCTCGGCGGGGCCGTAGTCGGTCCGGCCCAGGCGGGCGTAGACCAGGGGGACGAAGTTCGGAAAGCCCAGCTCACCGGCGATGCGGTGCCGGACCGCCACGAGCTCGCCGTAGATACGGTCGAACTCGTCCCGGCGTTCCCGGTAGAACCCGGACGCCGCGGACACCGCGCGCCCCCGGATATCCCGGTCCGGGGACTCCGCGAAGGGTCCGAGCTCGGCCAGGTTGAGGACCCGCCCGTCGAAGGGTATGGCCGCGGAGGCCTTGAGCTTGTCGTACTCGCTGGCCAGGCGGTTCTCGACCGCAAGGAGCTCCTCGATCCCGGGCTTGAAGGCCGCCGACTTGCATTCCGCCATCCGGAAGATGTGGGGGCCCCAGACAGCCTCCAGGTCCTTCCGGAAGGGCGAGGCGACCAGGGCCGCGTAGAGCTCATGCTCCAGGGCGTCGATTCGGGGGGCCGTTTCGTCCCAGAAGTCGTTCTCCGCCTCGTAGAAGGGATCCGTGGTGTCGCAGGTGTGCCGGATTCCGGCCAGGTTCTTCACGGTGGAGATACGGTCCCGGAGCGCGGACAGGTTTTCCATGGCCTCCCGGGCGGCGTCGGCGCTCCGGGCCCCGGAGAAGTCCGAGAGCAGGGAGCGGAAGGCCGCGGACTCGGCGTCCATGTCGGGCCGCGTATAGGGAATGTCCTTGAATTTCGTCACCGGGGGCCTCCTTCGTTACGAGGCGGACAGTGTATCTCCCGGGGAGGCGGATCCGCAAGCG
>JBGSPT010000116.1:0-4539 GCA_041738475.1 Treponematales bacterium | reverse complement strand
ACGGGCGCCCCGCACTCCGCCAGGACCTTGGCGATCGCCCGGCCTATGCCCTTGGCCGCCCCGGTCACGAAGACGGGCCGTCCATTCAAGTCGATGTCCATGATACGCTCCCTTCCGCGGCCTAGGCCTTGCGCTTGTACTCGACCAGCTCCCGGGCCGCGGCGGCCACCTGCTCGACGGTCGGGACCGCGGCGGCGCAGAGGTTGGGGGCGTAGGCGATATGGGTGTGGAGTCCTCCGATGCGCCGGACCGGCGCCCGGAGGTCCTGGAAGAGCTCCTGCTGGATCAGGGTGACGATCTCGCCCCCCGCCCCGTAGTGCACCGGGGCCTCGTAGAGGACCATGGCCCGCCGGGTCTTGGCCACCGAGGCCAGGACGGCTTCCCGGTCCAGGGGCATGAGACAGCGGAGGTCCAGGACCTCCGCCTCGATCCCCTCGTTCCGGAGGAGCTCGGCGGCCTTGAGGGCCGTGTGCACCGTGATGGAGTAACAGACTATGGTCAGGTCCTTGCCCGGCCGCTTTATCTCGGCCTTTCCCAGGGGGATCGAGTACTCCCCGTCCGGGACCTCGCCCTTGGTGAAGTAGAGCTGCTTGTGCTCCAGGAACACCACGGGGTTGTCGTCCCGGATGGCGGAGACCATGAGGCCCTTGGCGTCCGCGGGGGTCGCGGGGAGTACCACCTTGAGGCCCGGGACGTGGGCGAACCAGGCCTCCAGGCTGTTCGTGTGGTGGGATCCGCGGCCCGGGCCGGCACCCTGGGGACAGCGCAGGACCATGGGGCAGTTCACCCGGCCCGCGGAGTTGAACCAGGATTTGGAGGCCTGGTTGAGCAGGGCATCCAGGCCGAAGGTCGTGAAGTCCACGTACATGATCTCCGCCACGGGCCGCAGGCCCGCCATGGCCGACCCGACGGCGGCGTTGATGATGATCTCCTCCGCCAGGGGGGTGTCCCGGACGCGCTCCTCCCCGAATTCCGCCAGGAGGCCCTCCAGGACCTTGAAGATGTTCCCCGTGGTGCCCACGTTCTCGCCCATCACGAAGACGTCGGGATCCCGACGCATCTCCTCGGCGATGGCCCGGCCTATGGCCTTGCCGTAGGTAAGCTCCGCCATCTCACTGCTCCTTCCAGACGTACTTCTCGAGGTATTCCTCCCCGGGGTAGGGGCTGGCGTCCGCGAAGGCCACCGCTTCCGCGAGTTCCTTCTTGATCGCGTCGACCATCGCCTTGTCCTTCTCCTCCGTGAGCAGGCCCTTGGAAATCAGGAGGGCCTTGCTCCGCTTCACGGGGTCCCGGTTCTGCTCCCAGTCCTTCACGTCCTCCCGGGTGCGGTAGTACCACTGGGGGTCTCCCTCGTTGTGGCCCCGGGTCCGATAGGTCTTGCACTCCAGGAAGGTCGGGCCCTCCCCGGCCCGGGCGCGCTTGATGGCGGCGCTGGCGGCTTCGTACACCGCGACGAGGTCGTTTCCGTCCACGGTGATCCCGGGCAGGGAGAAGCCGTCCGCCCTCCGCGCCACGTCGGCGACGGAGATCATCTTGGACGCGGGGCTGGAGATGGCGAAGCCGTTGTTCTCCAGGACGAAGATCACGGGCAGCTTCCAGACGGAGGCCAGGTTCATGCCCTCGTAGAGGACCCCGTGGCTGGACGCCCCGTCCCCGAAGAAGGCCACCGCGACCCGGCCGTCCTTGCGGTACCTGTGGGCCAGGCCGGCGCCGACCGCCAGGCCGATGCCCCCGCCCACCACTCCGTTGGAGTGGACCAGGCCGATCTCGGGCACGGACATGTGCATGACCCCGCCCAGACCCCTGCCGTAGCCGTCCACCCGGCCGAAGCTCTCGGCCATCATCCGGTCGAACCGTGCACCCATGGACACCAGGTGCCCCTCGGCCCGGTGGGTCGAGAAGACCGAGTCCTCGGGGCTCAGGTCCGCGCAGATCCCCGCGGCGATCGCCTCCTCGCCGGTGTAACAATGCAAGTATCCGTGGATCTTACCCTTGGCGTTCTGGGTGCATTGTTCCAGGACGAAGTACCGTTCCCGGAGCATGACCTCGTACTGCCTGAGCAGTTTCGCGTCTTCCACTTCAAGGCCTCCTTCCGCCTAGTTCCGTACAGGTTTTTCCGTGGCCACCACCAGGACCAGGATGATCAGGACGCCCTTCACGATCTTCTGGACGCCCGCGTCGAATCCCGCCACCTGCATGGCCGTGACGATGATCACGAAGAAGAGGCACCCGAACAGGGTACCCAGGACCGTGGACCGTCCCCCGAAGATCAGGGTCCCGCCGATCACCACCGCTCCGATGGTCTCCATGAGGTAGGAGTCCCCCATCCCCAGGAAGGCACCGGAGACCCGGGCGGCCAGGAGGACCCCCATGGCCCCGGAGAAGAGGCCCGAGATCACGTAGGCCGCCAGCTGGACCCGCCGGACCCGTACGCCCGAGAGGGCCGCGGCCTCCACGTTCTGGCCCACCGCGGTCAGGGACCGTCCATATACCGTTCTCTTCATCAACCACCAGGCCGCGAGGGCCAGGATCCCGGTCATCAGGAACATGAAGGGCACCCCCAGGAATCGGCCCCGGGTCAGGGTCACCAGGAGGGGGGCGCTGTTGAAGGTCCGGAATCCCTCGTTGTAGATCAGGGACGCCGAGGTCAGGACGTAGCCCGTGGCCAGGGTGGCGATGATGGGGGGGATCTCCAGGAAGAGGATGATCAGGCCGTTGGCCAGGCCCACCAGGGCGCCCGCGGCCAGGGAGACCGCCACGCCCTGGAGGATATTCGCGTCCTGGGCGTTGATGATCCCCGTGGACAGGAAGGCCGTGATCGTGATGACCCCCGGGATGGAGAGGTCGATGGCGCCACGGCCGCAGGAGATCACGTACATCTGGCCTATGGCCGCGATGGCCAGGAAGGCCGCGGACATGGAGTTGCTGACCAGGCTCTCCAGGTTGAGCCGGGAGGACACGAGGCCCATCCCGAGCCAGAGCAGGAAGGATCCCGCGGCGGCCCAGATCCAGCGCTGGGCTTCCGCGAAGGCCCGGAACCGGGCGGCGATCTTGTTCATACGCTCCTCCGCCTTCCGATGAGCCTCAGGGCCAGGACGGCGATCAGGATGGCACCCTGCACCGCCGCCACGAGGTTCGTGCTCAGGTTCAGGAAGCCCAGGAGGGCTCCGATCAGGGACAGGGTGATCGCACCGAAGACCGCGCCCAGGGGCGACACGATGCCCCCGGTGAGGTCCCCGCCGCCCATGACCACCGCCGCAACGGTAAGCAGGGTGTAGGAGAGGGTGGCATTGGCGTCCGCCCCGGTTGTGACCGCGGTGACGAAGATGCCTCCCAGCATCCCGAACACTCCGGCCAGGAAGTACCCCGCCATATAGGCCTTGAGGACCGACCACCCGGAGCGTTCCAGGGCCGCCGCGTTGTTGCCGAAGCCCCGGAGCACCGTGCCGTACCGGGACCGGTGCAGGAGGACGGCTGCGGCGGTCACGACCCCTACGATGACCAGGACGAAGGGGATCACGGGAAACCGGAAGTTGTAGAAGGCGATCAGCCAGTCAGGCGCCTTGCCTCCCGGCATGCTCAGGATGGTGTAGGCGATGCCCGTCCAGATGAAGGAAGCTCCCAGGGTCACGATGATGGCGGGAATCTGCCGCAGGTGGATCAGGGCGCCCATGCCCGCGTAGGCCAGAAGCAGGACCGCGTAGCAGGCCAGGGCCGCGGCGGGGTTCGTCTCCAGGAGCGTCGCGCCGATCACGTTTACCAGGCCCATGAAGGCGCCCACGCTCAGGTCGATCATGGACAGGCCGATGACCCACATCTGGGCCAGGGTGGCCAGGATCAGGGGGATGGATCCGCCGATGAGGAGGGTGACCCCGAACTCGGAGAAGACCGCGGGGGTCAGGATGCCGGAGACGATGTATACCAGGAGCATGGCCCCCAGAGGGATCCCGATTCCGGAGACGTCGAACTTGGAAACCCTGGCCGCAGCGGCGGCCTCGGGCTTGAGGTGCTCCCCGGAGAAGTAGGCGTTCACCACGCTGTTCTTGTCGATCTCGCCCTTGGAGAGCCTGCGGACCACGGTCCCGTACCGGAGGATGTGGACCTCGTCGCAGATCTCGAACTCCTCGTCCTCGGTGCTGTACCAGAGGATGAGCTTGCCCTTGTCCGCGGCTTCCCGGAAGATCTCGTAGAGATGGAGCTTGGTCTGGATGTCCACGCCCCGGGTCGGGTCGTCCAGGATCACGATGTCCGCGTCGGAGATCATGGCCCGGGCTATCAGGACCTTCTGCTGGTTCCCGCCCGACAGGCTGGTGATCGGGGCGCCGGGACCGGCGGCCACCACCTTGAGCCGGTCGTACCAGGACCGGACGTGTTCCTGGCCGGTACTCCGCCCCACCGGACGGACCCCGCCCAGGCGGGCCAGGCGGGAGATGACCGCGTTCTCCGCGATGGACCACAGGGGGAAGAGCCCCTCCTTCTTGCGGTCCCCGGTCACGTAGGCCACCCGGCCCACCCGCTCCACCGAGCGGGCCGCGGAGC
>JBGSPT010000112.1:0-2572 GCA_041738475.1 Treponematales bacterium | reverse complement strand
CCGGCCGTCGTCCACCCGGAGCACCGCCCGGGTGCCCGCCGCAGAAGGCTCCCCGGTCAGGGCCATGAAATAGTAGGCGGTGTCCCCGAGCTTGATCTCCTCGCCCTGGTAGAGCTCTATCGGCTGACCGTCCCGGCTCCGGAGTTCAAGTACGGTGTAGGGCGTGTAGGACGCCTGGTAGAAGGTGAAGCCCCCGTATCGGAGAGGGGTGTTCACCCGGAGTTCGTACTTCTCCTTGATGGGCTTTCCGTCCTTGTCCGCGAGGTCGAAGACGCTGGTCCAGTCCTTGGGGCGTCCGTCAGGGTACTGCTCGAACCGGAATTCCCCGAGGGAAAGGACGGCCCCGTCGGGAAGGTTCACCCGGCTGCCGGGTACCAGGGTCATGGACTCCTCCCGGTGCAGGGAGGCCGAAAGCACGGCCCCCACGGCCAGGAGCATGAGCCCCAGGTGCAGGACGTCCGGCCCGTGCCTCCGGGGGCCTTTCTTCCGGAGTTCCCGGAGGAAGCGGTCCACCGTACAGGCCGAGAGGTTGGCGAAGAAGAGGAAGGACGGCAGGAGGAAGAGCAGGATGGAATTGAAGAACCGGTCGAAGCCGGTCTGCAGGATCAGGTCGGCCAGGAATCCCGGGTAGAGGGACCGGTATTCCTCCGGGGCGGCGCCCTGGGGCACCAGGGTGGCCAGGATGCTCGCGGCGGTGAGGTAGGCGATCAGCCCGACCGCCAGCCGGACGGATTTCAGGCGTCGGAATAGGGTGTTCACAGGGCGGTCCCTCCGGAAGAACCCCAGGATAGAGGGCCCCCGGACGGCTGTCAATAGTGAACGTTTTAGTAATATATATAAAAATATATTTTTATATCTTTACTCGATTTCCCCCAGCGACTATAATCTATTTGCCGGGGCGTCGAAGGCGTGCGGATGCGCCGCCCTGCCCCGAGACGAAGGAAAGGAGGTTCCATGGCGAATAATTCGACCTCCGCACGGGCCATGCTCCTGGTCGCGTTCTTCGGCGCGGGCGCCCTTTGCGCGCACGCGGCGTCGAGCTGCGTGGATTGTCACGGCAATCCCGCGACCATGCAGAAGCTCGTCGCGCCGCCCTCCGGCGGCGGGGCCGAAGAAGGGGAAGGGTGAGCGGGTCCCCCTCCCCCGGTTCGGGCGGATTATTACATGGGCTTCGTGGTCTCTAAGGACCTGATTGCCCAGGACCCCCATCTACAAAACGACTGCACCTCGTGCCACAAGGGCAACTCCGCGGCGAAGGACCAGAAGGCCGCCCATACGGGCATGCTCGACCGTCCGTCGGACGACCCCGAGGCCGCCTGCGGAACCTGTCACCCCGAGATCGCCAAGAACTACACGCTCTCCCTGCACTACACCGCGGCGGGCATGAAGCACGGCGTATCGGGACGGTTCTCGGAGGCGGAAAAGAAGGTCTTCGACGCCAAGGTCTTCGAGGCGTCCTGCCGGAGCTGCCACGCTTCCTGCGGGGACTGCCACGTGAAGAGCCCCGTCATATCGGGGGTGAACCTCGGTCTCATGGACGGCCATCGGTTCGTGCGCAAGGACGAGAGCAAGACCTGCGCCCTCTGCCACGGCGGCCGGGTCTATCCCGAGTTCACCGGCGAGTACGGCGGAACCCCGGACGTGCATTACCGCAAGGGCATGACCTGCGCGGACTGCCACCCCGGGGACCAGTTCCACGGGGACGGGAACGCGTACACCGCCCGCGCGGAAGTGCCGATGAAGCCCACCTGCACGAATTGCCACCCCCTGGAGTATCTCGGCAAGGATTCCACCAAGGAAACCCACGAGACCCACGACGGAACCGTGTCCTGCTCGGCGTGCCACACCGCCAGTTCCTATCGGCAGTGCTCCAATTGCCATCTCGGGGAGGGAGCCCGGTCCAACCCGGCCATCGTGCTGGGCAGGAACCCCCGGAATCCCAAGGAGCTGACCACGCTTCGGCTGATCCCCGCGGTGCGGGATACCTTCAAGAAGGCGGGCATCGCCCAGGCCAACTATGACGCCCTGCCGAACTACTGGAACACCGTGCCCCACAACATCGCCAAGCGGACGGACCGCACCCGGGACTGCGACACCTGCCACCAGGAAGGCCTCTACTACCTGGATGCCAAGATGCTGCCCCCGGGTAGCAGCAAGAAGAATCTGGAACTCGTCCCTTGAGTTCAGGGGACTCCGGGAGCCGGCGGCGTCGAGCCGCCTGCGGACCCGGGAACGCAATCGATCGCAAGGAGTTATCGGTATGAAGAAAGCGGTGCTCATCCTGCTTGTCCTGGCCCTGACCGTCCCGGCCTTCGCCCGGGGAATCGACGCCGTCGTGTCCGCGGACTGGCTGGCGGCCAACCTGTCCAACGTGATCGTCGTCGACATGCGCAAGCTGGACGACTACCGGGCCGGCCACATCCCCGGTGCCGTCAGCCTGCTTGGGCTGTATGTCGCCAAGGACGGCCTGTCCAACGAAGTCCCCGAGGCGGACGAGCTGTCCGAGCTGATCGCCGAGGCGGGCGTCGCCGCGGATTCCAAGGTCGTCGTGGTGGAAGCCAGCGGCGCCCGC
>JBGSPT010000046.1:0-1520 GCA_041738475.1 Treponematales bacterium | reverse complement strand
CCGAAGAGGGCCCCGGGCAGTCCCGTCTCCTCCGGATTCAGGGCGTTCATGCCCAGGGCCGCCGCCGCTGCCGCGGCGATCCACAGGCGCCCCGGCAGGCGGTTCACCAGGGACTCCAGGGCGTCCCCCCAGACCGCGTGGGACACCGCGAACAGGGCCCCCAGGGCCCAGCCCAGGAAGACGTCCGTGGGGAAGTGGACGCCCAGGTAGACCCGGGACAGGCCGATCAGGAAGGGCAGGGTCAGGGCCAGGGCGAGGCCCCAGGGCCTGCGTATCCAGGAGGCCAGGACACCCCAGAAGGTCGCGGAACTCTGGGCGTGGCCCGAGGGCAGGCCGTAGCTCGTCTCCCGGGCCATTCCCACTGCGGGATCCAGGTCGTAGGGCCGCGGCTGGAGGAAGAGTACCTTGAGATACGCGTTGGCCGCCGCGGAGACGAGGAAGAAGACGCCCAGCCGGAGTCCCTTCCGATGGTCCACGCACCAGTACACCACCGGCAGGGCGAAGAGGAAAAAGTATTCCGTCCCGAGCAGGCTCAGAAAGCGGAAGAATACCGTTAGGGCGGGGGAGGCGGCGGTCTGGACGGACCGCACGATCTCCAGGCCCCAGGCCAGGATTTCGTCCATGGAAGGCCTCCGTAGGGTCGGTCTGCCTCCAGTCTAGTCCCCGGCCCGGGCGGCCGCAAGCCGTACCGGCGCCGGCACGGCGCCGGTACGGCGGACGTCTACTTGAGGGCCCGCACCGAGTTCATCACCGCCAGTAGGGTCACCCCCACGTCGGCGGCCACGGCCATCCACATGTTCGCGAAACCCGCGGCTCCCAGGGCCAGGAAGACCAGCTTGAAACCCAGGGCGAAGGCGATGTTCTGGCGCACGATGGCCCGGGTACGCCGGGCCCGGAAGACGGCTTCCGGCAGGGCGTCGAGGCCTTCCGAAAGGAGGACCGCGTCCGCGGTTTCCAGGGCCGCGTCGGCGCCGGTCCCAACCGCGATTCCCACATCCGCCCGGGCCAGGACCGGGGCGTCGTTGATCCCGTCCCCGACGAAGAGGACCCGGCCTACCGGCCCTTCCCGGTCGGCCAGGACGGCCTCCAGGCGTTCGAGCTTTTCGTGGGGCAGGAGGCCGAAGTGGACCTCCCCGATGTCGAGTTCCGAGGCCGCCTCATGGGCGGGCCCCCGGGCGTCCCCGGTCAGCAGGACGAAGCGGCGGATTCCCAAGGACCGGAGACGGTCCAAGGCATCCCGGGCGTCGGGCTTCACGGTGTCTCCCAGGAGGATCCGGCCCGCGTAGACCCCTCGGATCGCGACGAGCACTTCGGTCCCCGCGTCAAGCCGGGGCTCCACGGGAGCCTCCGGCAGGACCACGCCCTCTTCGGCCAGGAAAGCCGCGGACCCGGCCAGGACCCGGAGATCCCCGCTCAGGGCGGAAACTCCGCGGCCCGGGATTTCCCGGCGGAGGGCCGGGTTTCCCTCGATCTCCGCGGGTCCGGAGGCCGCAAGGCCCCGGCGGGAGGCTTCCCTGCGC
>JBGSPT010000347.1:0-14024 GCA_041738475.1 Treponematales bacterium | reverse complement strand
CCGGGCTGAAAGCTGAACCGAAAGGTCTCGGCCCCGGGATACCGCGCGATCCCCTCGGCGAAGAAGTCCGAGAAACTGCCCGCCAGGAGGATCCTGCCTCCGGGCAGGAGCGGGAGCCCGGCGCTCTCCAGGACCGTCGCGCTGCGATACGCCTGGTCGGTGAAAAAGGTCCGGGCGTCCCGGCTCTGCAGGAGCGATGCGCGCTCCGCCAGGGGTTCGACTCCGGAGGGGCCTTTCGGTTTTAGATAGGCCTGCTTGGCGCGCAGGATACGGAGGGAGGACTCGCGGACCCGGGCCTTGAATTCCGGATTCGTCCGGTATTCCCGAAGCAGGCGTACCCAGGCTTCCTCGGAGAACTCCAGGATCCGGGAGATCATAAGGATGTCGTTCCCCGCCATCACGGCCCGTACGCAGATCTCCGGGAAGCCCCCGGGCAGGGCGGCTCCCGTCATGAACAGGTCGTCGGTCACCACGAGGCCGTCGAAACCCATCCGGTTCCGGAGAATGTCCGTAATAAAATACCGGGAAAGGGAAGCCGGGGTGCGATCTCCGGTTATCTTCGGGAAGGCCAGATGCCCGCTCATGATCCCAGGAAGCCCCTCGGCCACGAGCATGCGGTAGGGAACCAGGTCGCGGTCCCACAGGGTCGACTCGTCAACGGATATGACCGGAAGGATCCCGTGGGAATCCAGTTCCGTATCCCCGTGCCCCGGGAAGTGCTTGGCCGTGGGCAGGACCCCGGCGTCCTCCATGCCCCGTACGTAGGCGGCTGCCAGGACCGCGGCAACGGAAGGGTCCGCGGAAAAGGCCCGGGGACCGATAATCGTGCTGCGGGGCTTCAGGGCTAGGTCCACGGTGGGCGCGAAATTCATCGTGATGCCCAGGGCCGCCAGCTCCCTTCCTATGTAGAAGGCGGATTGGTAGGCGTCCCGGGGAAGGGCGGATGCCCCGATGGCCATGTTGCCGGGGGTGACGCTCGTGGCTCCCTTCACGTGCCGGATCCAGCCGCCCTCCTGGTCCGTCGCGATGAAGGGAGGAATGCGGTGGCTCGTGCGCCCTGCGGCCTCCTGGATTCCGCGGATCGCCGAAGCCAGGACCTCGGTGTCCTCGGCGTTCCATCCGAACACCTTGATGCCCCCCAGGGCCCGCCGTTCGATCCACCTGTACAGCAGGGGGGGAGGTTCGGTGCCCGGGTAGGCCATCATGAAAATCTGGCCCAGGACCTCCTCGTCCGAGAGTCCGTCCAGAAGGGAGGATACCGCGCCGGTATCCTCCCCGGCGGTCCAGAAATCCCGCTCCCGGGAAGGCGCCTCATCGGGGGTCTCTTCCCTGCCCAGGGAGGCCCTGTGTCCGGACATGGATTGGGCGGAAAGGCTGGACAGGAAGGCCGCGGCACCGAGTACGGCCGCCGCGGCCAGGAGGAGCAAGGTTCGTTCGGCCCGTCGCATTCCCTTCCGGCCTACCGGTAGGCTTCGCCCCGGATTTCGTCTATGTACTGGGACGCGCTGTGGGCTGCCACAGCCCCGTCCGCCACGGCGGTAATGAGCTGACGGAAGGGGGTGGCCCGGACGTCCCCGGCGGCGAAGAGGCCCGGGACCGAGGTTTCCATACGGTCGTTGGTCAGTAGGGAACCCGCCTCGTCCTTTTTCGCATCCCCCGCGAGAGCGGTCTGGGGCAGGGAACCTACAAAAATAAAGACCGCATCCACGGATTCCCGGTACTCCTGGCCGGTATCCGTCCGCACCAAGGTCACGGCTTCCACCTGTTTTGAGCCGTGTATCTCCTTGACCTCGTGATGGAACCGGGTATCTATCCTCGGGTTCGCCAGCACCCTCTCGCCGAGAGCCTTTTGGGCACGGAACCGGTCTTTACGATGGACCAGGATCACACGGTCCGTCAGCTTGGAGAGGAACATGGCCTCGTCGCAGGCCGCATCCCCGCCTCCGACGACCAGAATCCGCTTTCCCTTGAAGAAGGGGCCGTCGCAGGTCGCGCAGTAGGAAACCCCGCGGCCCGAGAACTCCGTCTCCCCGGGGACCTCCAGGTGCCGGTGCTTGGCACCCGTGGCCAGAATCACGGCCCAGGTCGAGACGGGGCCGTCAGAGGTGTCTAGGATGAAGAGCTTCCCCTCCCTGCGGAGGGCGGTGACACCGGAGGAGCGGATCTCGGCGCCGAACTCCTCCGCCTGCCGGCGCATGAGATCCGCGAAGTCGAACCCGCTGACGGGCTCGGCGATGCCGGGATAGTTTTCCAGCCGGTCGATGACCAGGGCTTGGCCGCCGGGCGCCATCTCCTCGAGGAGCAGGGTCTTCAGGTTCGCCCGGGCTCCGTACTGCGCGGCGCCCAGACCTGCGCCGCCCGCGCCGATGACGACCAGATCCCATTGGGGTTCCATACATGCCTCCGAATGCTAAAATATTCTATTTTTAATATATATAATACTTATTATAATTGTCCAGGATGGTCCCTCCCCGCCGCTTCGACGAGAAACCCGTGAAAATGGTAACCATCCTGCGGTTCGGTGCTTTGACTATACAGGACACTCCATGATTCGAGCAAGCGGAATACTCGCCTCGGCTTTCGCCGCCCTGGCGCTCATGGCACCGGCCCCCCTTAGCGCCCAGCAGGACGGGGAGGCCCGGGTACGGCCCTCCCCGGAAATCCTGGAAACCGGTACCTTGAAGGAGCCCTTGGGTGCGGACGCGTTCCTGGAAGCCGCCCTCCTCCTGTCCGGAGGGACCCGGGACGAACGGGACCGGGCCCGGGAGATCCTTGCCGGAGTATCCGAGGCCGCTGCCCTCTCCTTCCCGGCACCGTCGAGTCCCGAGGACAAAGCCGAAGCCCTCCTCGGATTCCTCCATACCAGGCTTCTCCGGCGGTATGTGGAAAGTCAAACCCGGGTGGATACCGCCGTCCTCACGGGAGACTTCAACTGCGTATCCTCCGCGATACTCTACGCGTATCTGGCGAAAAAGACGGGTCTGGAGGTATACGGCATCCGGACCACGGACCACGCCCTGTGCGCCGTGGACGTGCCCGGCCGGGCCGTGGACGTGGAGACGACCAACCGCTACGGCTTCGATCCGGGGTCGAAAAAGGAGTTCCTCGATTCCTTCGGACGCATCACAGGCTACGCCTACGTGCCTCCCTCCCGGAAGGATGCCCGCCGCGCCCTGGGAGACCGCGAGTTCCTCGGGCTGATCCTGTCCAACCGCATCGCGGAGCTGGAGCTCCGGGGAAGATGGGCCGAGTCCGTGGGCTTGGCCTTCGACTACGATGCCCTGGTCGGAACCCCGGATTCCCGGACCTTCCTGCTCGACAGGATCTCCAACCACGTAGCCGGCCGGCACGCCCGGAATGACTGGGACGGGGCTTTCGCCGCCCTCGCCTCCGTCTCCTCCACCCTGGGGCCGGAACCCCGGCTTTCGGAGCTCGAGGCCGCGACCGCCCAGGCAGCCCTCTCCTGGTTCGGAAGCCGCCGAGACTGGGACGGAGGACTGGCCTATGCCCGGCGCGTTCCGCCTTCCGCGGCGGAGGATCCCCGGGTGAAGGAGCTCTTCCGGGCCCTGGCGGAGGGGAGGCTTCGGGATTCGATACGCTCAAGGCCCTTTTCGGACGCGGTGCCCGCCGTGGAGGCGGCCGTGGCCTCCGGGATCCTGGACCCCCGGGGCCGGGCGGAACTCCTGGAATACCTATACGGGACCGAGGCGAACGCCGCCGCCAAGCGCGACGGATGGCTGACGGGGATTTCCGTGCTCGAGGACGGGCTGTCCCGGGTTCCCGGGTCCGGTGCCCTCGCGTCCGCCCGGCGGGTGTTCCGCTCCAACTGGACCGCGGATGTCCACAACCGGTTCGCGGCCCACTTCAACGCCCGCCGATTCGAGGAAGCCGGCAGGACCCTGGAGGAGGCGCTGGCCCTGGATCCCGGAAATACGACCCTGCTCAAGGACCTGGAGTTGCTGCGGAAAACCCGGTGAGCCCGGCGCGGACTCAGGCCGGAGCCTTCGGGAAGAGTATGAAGGTATGGGACCCTTCCTCCTCCGCCCTCCGCTCGCTTCCCTTGATCTGGGATGCCAGGGCTGAAACGAGTTCCGTGCCCAGACCGCTGGAAAACGAGGGATAACAACGCCGGTCGTGTTCGGATCCGCAGGCGCCAGGGACCTTGGAGGCGGAAAACCCGACACCGTCGTCGGACACCTCGAGTTCCCAGGAAGCCCCTCGATCATGGATAAAGATGAAGACCTTCCCGGCTCTTCCCCCGGGGAAGGCGTGCTTGAAGGAGTTGGATACCAGCTCGTTGGTGATGATGGCCAGGGGAATGGCGGTGTCCAGGTCCAGACGCACCCCCGGTGCCCGCACCTGGTAGTCGATCCCCTGGTAGGAGGCCTCGTAGATGCCGGACAGGTATTCCGCCAGCCGTTCCAGGTAGGGTTCCATCTCCACCTTTTCCAGATCCATGGACCGGTAGAGCTGCTCGTGGACCATGGCCATGGATTGTATCTGGGTTTGGCATTCCAGGAAGACCCCCCGCACGCTGTCGTCGTTCACGGCGTTTTCCTGGAGATTGAGGAGGCTGGACACGACCTGGAGGTTGTTCTTGACCCGGTGGTGGATCTCCTTGAGCAGGACCTCCTTGGCCTCCAGGTCGCTCTCCAGCTTGAACTGGTACTCCTTGCGGTGGGTGATGTCCCGGATGATGCCCACCGTGCCGACCCGGAGGTTCTCGTGCTCCGGAAGCGCCATGCCGGTGCTGGAAACCTCCCCGTAGGCGTTCACGGAGCCGAGGAAGGGATCCTCGGACCGGGACCCGTGGATCAACCGGACCTCGAGGTTGCGGGTCATCCGGGATCCGGACCTGCGCTCGTCGAAGAGCTTGGGGGACTGCTCGGGGCCCGTCGCGGTGCCGGCTAACCTGTCCAGGACGAAATCCCTGCTGACCTCGGCAACGTCGTCGGGATGCACGATCCTGCTGAAGTGCTGACCGATGAGCTTGGAGGGATCCCAGCCGAGAGTACGGATGGACTCGTTCAGGTAGAGAAAGTTCCCCTTGCCGTCAAGCATGTACACGATGTCCGGGATCGCCTGCAGAAGGTTCAGGTACTGCCGTTCCGTGATGGAAAGGAAGGCGTTGTGCCGGGAGATGCTTTCCCTCAAGTTCCGGGTCTTCCGGATCTGGGCGGGCAGGTACCGCAGCCACTCGCCCTCGGAATCCCTGAGCAGGAATACGCTGGATTCGTCCCGGACGGAGCTTTCCGCCCGGGCCGGATCCGCGCCGGGATTCACAAGGAGTACCGCCGGAAGAGGCCAGAGGGAAAGCCAATCCGCGAATCCCCCCGCGGCGAAGGCAAAATCCGTGACGATCACGTCCGCGGTGCCGGCGGCCACCCGGGCCTCGATCTCCTTCACTCCCGCCGGGAAACTTAACTCCAGGGTCGCGTCGCGGATGGCGGCCACCGCGGCGCGCTCAGCCTCGTCCCCGGCGGCGTAGAGGACCCGTATCACGCCCAATTCGACACCGCGCTGCGTTCGGCGGAGCGGAACGCCCGGCCGGGCTCCGAGTTCCGGGGTGACGGGCGAGTTCGATCGTGCCGCATGGGCTAAACTATAGGGAGGCGGACGGACCTGTCAAGATAAGCCCGAAACGCGCCGAACCATAACAAGATGGTGTCCCTCCACCGTCGCGGCGTACGGGGGGATGCGCCCGGGAGGCTGGGATGAAACGAAAGACCATTCTCATCGTCGACGAATCGGATCTGTTCCGGGATTACCTGAAGAGCCGGCTGACCCAGTTCAACCTGGAAGTCGAGACGGCCATAAACGGCCTGGACGGAACCGCCAAGATCCGGAACATCCTTCCCGACGCTGTTATCCTGGACTATCACCTTTCCCGGAAGACCTGCAAGGAAGTGCTCGAGGAGAAGTCCCGGAACCCCAACGCGGCGGGCATTCCGGTCATCCTCACCGCCCAGAAGATCGACAAGAACCGCCTGCTGGAGATGATGTCCTTCAATATAAAAAAGGTCTTCATGAAACCGATCAAGATCGACGCCCTGTACCAGATCCTGTCGGAGATCCTGGGCGTCCAGTTCGAGATAGACACGACCCCCTGCGTGATCGAAGCCCACGTGAACGACTCGGTCCTGTTCATCGAGATCGCCCAGGGAATGAACCGCGAAAAGATCGAGCTGCTGCGGTTCAAGATCGCGGAGCTCCTGGAGCTCTACGGGATCACGCATCCCAGGGTCCTGATCATGATCTCCGACATGGAGCTCTCCTTCGTGGACGGCCCCAACCTGGAAGTTCTGCTGGACACGGTCCTCTCCGCTTCCCGGGCCCGGAACCGGCACCTGAAGATCCTGACCCGGTCCTCCTTCGTGCGCGCCTTCGTCCAGGGCAGGACCTCCTATACGGACATCGAGGTCGTGGACGACCTGCGCAAGGCCATGGACGGACTCCTGGCGGACCCGGGGTCCGGGGATCCCGGAACCGCCAAGGGGGAGATCATCTCCGAGCGGATACTGGCCGCGGACCGGAAGGAGTCCAGCCAGGAATCCGTGGAGATGCGGTTCGAGGCGGAGGGCAAGAAACCCCTGTCCCTGGAAGACCTCCGCGAGACGGGCAAGGGTCTTTCCGTGGCTGCGGTGGACGACGACTTCGTCATCCAGGAGCTGATAAAAACCAGTTTCGGCGCGATTTCCGCCCAGGTCACCGCCTATCCCGAGGGCCGTTCCTTCCTGGAGGCCATGCGCGCGGGAGGGACCCACGATCTGGTGTTCCTGGACATCCTCATGCCCGGGATGAACGGGTACGAGGTGCTGGACGCCCTGCGGGCGGAGAAGATCGACGTTCCCGTCATCATCCTATCCGCCCTGGGCCAGAAGGAGGCGGTGCTCAAGGCCTTCCAACGCGGCGTGAAGAGCTATCTCATCAAACCCCTGAAACCCGAGCAGATCCTCCGCAAAGCACTGGAAATCCTCAAAGCCAATTTCTAAAAGGGAGGCGCAGATGGACGGAACTCGTCCGGACGCTCCGTTTCGGGCGGCCTTCGAACAGTATCCGGTGGCCGCGGTGCTCACGGACGAACGCGGCCTTCCCCTCACCTGGAACCGGGCCTTCGACACGACGTTCCGGACCCTTTCGGCCCAGGATCCCGACTCACTCGGGGAATCCCTGTTCGCGTGGTTGGAACGCCGGGGCAGCTTCAAGTTCTCGCATTTCATCGCGGAACTCCTGGCGGGCCGCAGGCGGTCCC
This sequence comes from Treponematales bacterium, assembly GCA_041738475.1. Classification (GTDB taxonomy): domain Bacteria; phylum Spirochaetota; class Spirochaetia; order Treponematales; family UBA12059; genus JAAYUR01. The sequence goes on along the minus strand of JBGSPT010000347.1, from coordinate 6,772 downwards.
TCCAGCTCGAAAGCCCTGTGCTCGCCGCCTCGGGGGAAAAGTTCTGGTTCCGGATACGCCTGTCCCTCGTGGACGCCCCGGTCGGCACCGGAGAATCCACGGGAACCTGCATCCTTGGGACCTTCGAGGACGACACGGAACGCAAGCGCCGGGAACTCCAGCTCCTGGCCGCCAAGGAGGAGGCCGAGAAGGCCACCCAGACCAAGAGCGTATTCCTGGCCAACATGAGCCACGAGATCCGGACACCCATCCAGACCATCCTGGGGATGACGGAGCTCCTGGGGGATACGAAGCTGGACAAGGAGCAGATGGACTACGTCCGTACGGTGAGATTCAGCGCGGACATCCTGCTGGGCCTGATCAACGACATCCTGGATTTCTCGAAGATCGAGGCGGGCAAGATGGAGCTGGAACGGACCGACTTCGACCTCCGCTCCGTGGTGGCTCAGGCGGGGGATCTGTTGATCCTGGACGCCCACAAGAAGGGACTGGAGGTCATCCTGGAAACCGACGAAGGCCTCCCCCGGATCCTCAAGGGGGATCCGGGAAGGTTCCGTCAGATCATCGTGAACCTCCTCAAGAACGCGATCAAGCACACCCCGTCCGGGGAGATCGTCGTTTCCCTGTCCCGGCTGGACAAGGGAGGACGGGAATTCCTGCGCTGCGACGTGGCCGATTCCGGAACCGGGGTTCCGGAATCCGTACGCCCCCGGCTGTTCACCCCCTTCACCCAGGCGGTGTCCCACCTGACCCGGGGCGGCACGGGCCTGGGCCTGGCCATCAGCAGGCATTTTACGGAGCTCATGGGAGGCGGCATCGGATACTCGCCGGGCCTGCCCGTCGGATCCGTGTTCTGGTTCGAGATACCCCTGGAACCGGGCGCCTACGCCCAGCCTCCCAGGTACGCTCCCTTCCTCCCCCGGCCCCTCGTGCTCTGCGTGGACGATCATCCCAGGGCGCGGGAATTCCTGCTCCGGGTGCTGGGCTCCTTCGGTATCGAAGCCCGTTCCGCCGCCTCCGGGGAGGAAGCCCTGGCGGCCTTGCGCGAAGCCCGGCGGGGAAACGCGCCCTTCGACCTCTGCCTCATAGACCAGGAGATGCCGGGGATGGACGGCTGGCGCCTTGCCAGCGAGATCAAGGCGGACCCGGAGCTGGACTCGGTCCGTCTCCTGCTCATGATCCCCGAGGGAGGACACGGGGCGGAAGCCAAGATGAAGCTCCTGCAGTGGTTCGAGGCCGACGTCTCCAAACCCGTCAATCCCGAGGAGCTCCACGAAGCCCTGGCCAAGGCCCTCACGGAAGTGCCCGAGCTGGAAGCCGTGGAGGAGGATGCCGCTGCCCGGGAGGAGAGGACGGTCGGCGAAGGCCGGACCGTCCTGCTTGCGGAGGATCACGCGGTGAACCAGGAACTCTTCACCCTCCTCCTGGAGCGGCTGGGCTGCCGGGTCACCGTGGCCTCCGACGGCGTGGAAGCGGTCGAGCGGGGATCATCCGCGGTCTTCGACCTGGTGCTCATGGACATCTTCATGCCCCGCATGAACGGGTACGAGGCCGCACAGGCCCTCAGGACCAAGGGCTACGAGGGTCCCATCGTCGCTGTCACCGCCAGCGCCCTCAAGGGTGAACGGGATAAGTGCCTGGCCTCGGGGATGAACGACATCCTGACCAAGCCCTTTAAAAAGGCGGATCTGGAGGCGCTCCTGGCGCGGACCTTTTCCGGGATGGCGGCGGACGATGCCGGTTCGACCGACCCGGGAAAACCATCCGCCGGCCCGCTCCGGAGGGAGGGCGACAAAACCGTCCTCGACCTCGACGAGGCCGTGGAAACCTTCCTGGGGAACCGGGCGACCGTGCTGGATCTTCTGGGCCGCTTCATCCGCAAGGCGGAGGGACAGCTCCAGGAACTCGCCCGGTCCGCATCCGGGGGGGACTGGCCCCAGGTCCGGGAAATCGCGCACTCCATCAAGGGTGCGGCCTGGAACCTCTCGGCCCGGCGCCTGGGAGACGCGGCCAAGATCGTCGAGGATGCCGGACGGGATGGCCGGGGCGAGGACGTGAAGGCGGGACTCCCCGCCCTGCGGGAGGCGCTGTCGGACTTGAAGGCCGAGGTGGATGCGGTGAACAGTGGACAGTGAACAGTAAACAGATAAAGCCACCGTCCACCGTCCACCGTCCACCGTCCACTGTCCACCGTCCACCGTCCACTGCTATACTCCCCCCTATGCTCGCCACCTACCACGCCCACAGCACCTTCTGCGACGGCAAGGACACTCCGGACGCCATGGCGGACGCCGCCTTCGCGGCGGGATACCGAATCTTCGGTTTTTCCGCCCACGCGCCCGTTCCGGTACCCTCCCCGGGAAACCTGAGCCCCCACGGGGTGGCTCCCTACGCGGCCGCGGTCCGTGCGGCTGCGGCCCGGTACGAGGGTCGGATGGAGATCCTTACGGGCCTGGAAATCGAATGGGTTCCGGGGATCGGGATCCCCCCCGAGGACGGGTACGCCTCCGTTCCCGTCGATTATCGGATCGGCTCCCTCCACTTCGCGCGCCTGCCCTCGGGGACCTTCTTCTCCGTGGACGGACCCGAGGAGATATTCCGGCTGGGAACGGCCGAGGGCTACGGAGGGGACGGCGTCCGGCTCTACCGGGAGTATTACCGGGAGTTGGCCGGTCTCATCCGGACCGGGGGGTTCCAGATCCTCGGACACCTGGACCTTGTAAAAATGCACAACCGGGACGGCCGATGGTTCGACGAGACGTCCCCGGAATACCTGTCCGCGGCGTTCCAGGTCGCGGAAGCCCTGGAGGGGACCGGAATCGCCGTGGAAGTGAATACCGGGGGCCTGGCCCGGGGCAAGACCTCCGAGCCCTACCCGAGCCTGCGGATCCTCCGGGAACTGCGGCGCCGGGGCATCCCGATCGTGATCGGAGCCGACGCCCATGCCGCGGGGCACCTGGACCTGAAATGGAGGAGGATCGGCCTGGATTTCGCACGGGAGGCGGGATACCGCGAGCTGGCCGTGCTCCGCGGGGCCGGGTGGACGACGGGAGCCCTGGAATGAAAAAGGCGGCCCCGTCCGGAGCCGCCTTCATCCTTCGTCCACGTCCGACCTCAGCGGTTGCGCCGTTCCTCGCTCTTCTGGCAGTCGATGCAGAGCACCGCGTAGGGTATCGCCTCCAGGCGCTCCCTGGGGATCTTCTTGGAGCACTTGACGCACAGCCCGTACTTCCCGAGCTGGATCCGGGCCAGGGCGGCATCTATCGCCCGCAGGCGCTTGATGTCCTGGGAGCCCAGGGCCTCGATCATCTTGCGGTCGATGTCGTCGGACGCGACATCCGCGAAGTCCTTGGGGTCCATCTCCTCGACGATGGCGCGGAAATCCGCGTTCGTGGCGATCAGGTTGTCCAGGATCTCCCGCTTTTGCCGGAGGAGTGATTCCTTCATTTCCTCGACGAAGTCCACTTCCATGGTCCCCTCCTGGGCTTTGGTAAAAAAAAGTATCGGCACCATGCCGGAAAACCGCGGGAATGTCAACCCGTTGACACGTTCCCCGGGGAACCCATACTATTATAGCCGTCCGGATCGCCCCTGCAAGCCGAGGAAGGTTGGAAAGGCCCCCTTCGCTTGAAGATGCGCCGAATCCGGACGCAATACCCCATATGGAGGAACCGTGGCGAAGGAAGAAGCGATAGAGGTGGAGGGCAAGGTCAAGGAAGCCCTCCCGAATACGATGTTCCGGGTCGAACTGCCTACCGGGCACGTGATACTGGCTCACCTGTCCGGAAAGATGAGGAAGCACTACATTCGGATCGTGCCCGGAGACACCGTCAAGGTCGCCCTTTCTCCCTACGACCTCAACCGCGGACGGATCATCTACCGGGAGCGTTGAGCTCCCCTCCGAACGAGCACCCAGACAGCCCCGCCTCCTCCCTGACGACGGTCCGCCGTCCCGTGCCGGCCCGCTAGGGGAGAAGTCTCCAGAAACCGCAGAACCGTTTTCCTAAGCACCGGCTCTCCCTCGGAATGATGGCCCTTCCCGTGGATCACGAGGACTTTGGCAAGACCCCGGGAGGCGGAATCCCGGAAAAAAAGGGACAGGGCATCCCGGGCTTCGGCCGCGGTAAGTCCGTGCAGATCCAGCACAGCCTCCACCGGCAGGGCTTCTATCTGGGCCTTCGTCCTGGGGGAAAGCTCCTGCCCCTCGTCCTCCTTTACAGAAGGATCCGCGCCCTCCAACATCGCCCGCTCCAGCGCCTCCCGGGCCCGGTCTCGGCGGATGCGCTCCTTCTCTCCGTACGCCTCCGAACCTTGACGGTCCGGCATGCGAAAATCCCTGCGGGAGGTACGATCCCATTCCTCGAGTATCTTTCCGAAATCCGCCATGACCTTCCTCAGTAACGCAGTATGTCTCCGGATCGAACCCAGGCGGAACGACCGTCCGGGAAGCGGAGGAGGGTCCAGTCCGGGACTTCCGCCGTCACCACCCCCGCGCGGCCGAGGAAGGTTTCCCCGGGGGTTCCGGATTCCGAGGGCACAGCGTAGGAATCCGGGGACGCGAGCACCGCGTACACGGCCCTGCGTTCCAGCGCGGAGGCCCCGGTGAGCAGGAGAGACAGGCAGGCCGCGGACAGGAGGGCCCAAACTCCCTTCGGAAGCCCTCTTCCGCCCGCGCTCCGGCCGCCTGTCCGGAGACGGCGGATCCCCATAAGCGCGAATCCCCCTGCTAGCAGAACAACCGATATCACGCCGAAGATACGCGGCCGGGGCAGGCGGTCCCGGACCCGGGGTCCGACACCGAAGGCCGTTTCGCAGAGCTCAAGGGTCTCCGACAAACCGGCCAGCCAACGGTTCCGCCGCTCCGCGGCTCCCAGGGCGGCCAGCGCCCCGGCTCCGTCCCCCTCCGACATCAGAAGGATACCTTTTATATGGAGAGCTTCCGGAGCGCTCTGTCCCTCGAGAAGTTCCAGAGCAGTCCGGACATCCCCGTCCATCGCCCGGGAGGCGGCCTCGGACCAGGGGGCGGTCGCTGCCGCGTAGGCGGCGATCCGGTCGTTCAGCCTCGGGTCGTCCCGGGCACCGGGATGGGAATCCGCGGGAGCCGGCTCTACGGACACGCGGACAACAACCGGTCCCAGGGTCCTCACTTCGCCGGTATCGGGATTCAGGAAGGTGAAGGGTCCGGACTCCGCGGCGTAATCCCCCGGGACCCCGGGCACGAAGCGGAGCTCCCGCCCGGTCATGCCCTCATAGGCTCCGGCGGCGACCTTGAAGTCGGTTCTGGGAAAAGACTCGGGCGCGGCAGCCGGGCTGCCGCCGGGCCCACGGATCCGGATTACCGGCGGCTCCAGCACCGGAAGATTGCCCCTGCCCCGCACCTCCGCCCGGAACGTCAGGGCCTCTCCAGCCCGGACCGTACCGCGGCCTACGCGGACCAGCCGGAGGGTAAAATTCCCCACCGCACGGCTCTCCGCGATTCCCCCGGGGCCGGGCAGGGACCGGATTCTCGAGGCCTCGGAAATACGGCCGCCCTCCGGGGATGCGGCCGGCGGCAGGACCAGGACACCCTCATCCAGGGCGATCCCGACGAAGGTGAGCCCACCGGCGTTCTCAAGGGTCAAGCCCGCGGAGGAAGGCAGTTCAAGGTTCCCGAGGCCCTTCAGCGGCGGTCCCCTCGGCTCCAGGGAAGCGGAAAAACACTGCCACCGCAGGACGGACGCGGGAGCCTTCCATGCGTAGGGTGCGGGAGGCGGTGAACCACCCGAGGAGCGGACGTCCAGATTCAGGGGGCCGACGGGAAGGGGGGAGCCCGCGGCGCTCACTTCGAGCCGGGGAACCTGGAGGTTCCCGGAGACGTCCGCCCGGAAGGTATAGACGACCCGTACTCCGGGCCGGGATCCCTCGGGAGCCTCGATCAGCGCGGGGGAAACGGCCAGGGAGATGAACCTCAAGCCCTCCGAAGGCCCGGGTTCGGCCGCCTCGACTTCCCCGGAGGACGCGCCGGGAAGCAGGATCGTCACGGTGAAGTTCTTACCGGCTTCGGGGGGCTCCGGCGCGATGGATACCGCGTACTGCACACCCTGGGAGGAGGAAGCCCAGGCGGCGGCCAGGGACATGACGAGGACCGCGCAAAGGCGGACGAAGGGCCCGTCCGACTCTCCCCTTCGAGGCGCGGAATGTGGATTTCTCAATGGTCCGGCCCCCCGGAATCCGAGGAAGGCGAGGCGGGGGGGCGGAACCATTCGGATTCGGCCCTCCTGAGCAGGGACAGCAAGGCTTCGTCCCGACCCTCGGTCCCGATGGAGGACGCTTGGCGTCGGGCGGCCCGGGCCAGCCGGGAGGAGGAAGCTGCGGCCCGCGCCAGTTCCAGACCCCGTTTGGTCTCGATGTCCTGGGGAACCAGCCGAAGGGCCCGAATGAACGCCTCCGCCGCTTCGTCGAACCGGGAGGCCTCGAAAAGCCGGACCCCCTGGTTATGATGAGCCGCGGCCGCTACTTCAGGCCGGACGGACCCCTGGGCGAGGGCGAACAGGGGATCCGCGGCGGTCCCCTCCCCCATCCGGCTGTAGACGGTTGCCAGGTTCAGGGCCACGATGCCGTCCCCGGACTGTTCCCCCGCGGACAGGTAGGCTGTCACCGCATCCTCGTACTGCCCCCGCCGGGCCTTCCGGTTACCCTCCAGGACCTTGAGCCGGGGGCCCGAACAACCGGCCAGGATCGTCATGACCAATAGGGCCGCCGCGGCCCGCCGCGGACTTCCCCGCCGGGGCGG
>JBGSPT010000030.1:0-9491 GCA_041738475.1 Treponematales bacterium | reverse complement strand
AGGGTGCGGCATTCCCGGGCGACGGCGTCCGCCATGGACTGGCCGGTGACTATCATCACCCCCCGGTCCGGGTTCAGGGCGAGCGCCCGGTCCAGGGCGCGGCGGAAGAAGCTGGAACCGTCCCCCAGGGACAGGAACTGCTTGGGCCTGGCGGAGGTGGAAGCCGGCCAGAGCCGGGTGCCGGAGCCGCCGGCCAGGATGATCACGTAGGAATACATGATACAACTATACGACAGGGGGGGAGCCGGGCCAAGTCCCGATCCGACGCTGCCGCACGCACGAATTGTCGACTCCGGTCAACGAAACGACTTCAGGGTACGGATCCGGGGCCGCTCGAGTATTATGGTAGAATCTCGCAATTTTGTAGAAAATGCGCATATTTATTGGATATTTTCTTCCACAAATCCCGGGCTTCCTGGTATACTGGGGCATCTACCCGTAAGGAGCATCCATGGTCATCCTCACACTCAACTGCGGAAGTTCTTCCGTCAAGTATCAGGTTTACGACTGGGCCGCCCAATCCATCCTGGCCAACGGCATCGTCGAGCGGGTCACCCAGAGCGGATCGGTCATCAGCCACAAGGTTCCGGGCCGCGAGGAATTCACCCAGAATCACGAGTGCCCCAACCATACCGTCGCCATCGAGCTCATCCTGAACACGATAACCGGGGCCGAGACCGGGGTGATCAAGAGCATGTCCGACATCAAGGCCGTGGGCCACCGCATGGTGCACGGGGGCTCCAAATTCGCCCGGTCCTGCCTGATCGACGACGAATTCCTTGCCACCTTCAAGTCCCTGAACGACCTGGCGCCCCTGCACAATCCCGCCAACCTCCTGGGCGTGGAGGCCTCCCGGTCGGTTCTTCCCGAGGTTCCCCAGTGCGCCGTCATGGACACCGCCTGGCACCAGACCATGCCCGAGTCCAGCTACCTCTACGCCCTGCCCTACGAATGGTACGAGAAGAACATGGTCCGCCGTTACGGCTTCCACGGGACCAGCTTCCTGTACAACGCCAAGAGGGCGGCGGTCCTCCTGGGCAAGGATCCCTTCAAGACCAACCTGATCATCGCCCACATCGGCAACGGCGCCTCCATCAACGCGGTCAAAGACGGCTGTTCCTTCGACACCTCCATGGGGCTCACACCCCTGGAGGGCCTCGTGATGGGCACCCGATGCGGGGACGTGGATGCGGGGATCATTTTCCATATGATCCGTCAGACAGGCATGTCCGCGGCGGACGTGGAAAAGAAGCTCAACAAGGAGAGCGGCGTACTGGGCGTGACCGGCAAATGGGCTGACCGGCGGGACGTGGAGATGGGGGCCGAGAAGGGGGATCCCCGGGCCCTGGCGGCCCTGCACCTGGAGTCCTACAGGATCAAGAAGTATATCGGCGCCTATTACGCCGCTCTTGGTCACGTGGACGCCCTGGTCTTCACCGCAGGCGTGGGCGAGATGAGCCCGCATATCCGGGCCCTGGCAACCGAGGGCCTCGAGGAGATGGGTATCAGGATCGATCCCGAGAAGAACAAGCTGGCCAAGTGCCGGAACGCGGAGCTGGAGATCACCGGAGCCGGTTCCAAGGTACGGGTCTTCGTGATCCCCACGGACGAGGAGCTTGTGATGACCGAGGACGCCTACGCCTTGATTTCGGGGAAGTACGACGTCCACTCGAAGTATATGTATTCCTTCCAGCGCAAGGATTACGTGAACAAGGCCCGCGCCGAGGGCCTCGCCCGCGATTTGGAAAAAAAACCGTACTTGAAGGATCTGATCGCCAAAGTGCCCTGAACGGCGCGGGCGAGGCCCCTGTCGCGCGATTCGGCGATTGAAATCTATCGCCGCGAGCCGGGTCCACCCGGCTTGCGCGATCGGAGTGATCCGGAGTTATAGAACAGGATTATCATGATTTGACGGATGAACATGATTTCGCTTGGTGATAGTCGTTCTCCATAATCATGTGAATCACGGAATAATCATGATAATCCTGTTTTGATTCTACAGGAAACGTCCATCCTCCGATTATTGAAGTATGTCTCTCCGTTCCGTCCGACTTGTCCGCTCCGCCGCCCTTCTGGCCGGCCTCCTCTCGGCGCGAATGATCGCGTGCCAGGATATGGTGTTGCGGGCGGAGTTCTGGGCGGAATCGGAGCCCGTGGAGGTCCTGCCCGCCCAGATCACGGATACGGCTCCGAAGGTCACGGTCCCGGAGGAGATCGCCCGATCCCTCCTGGATGAGGGGCGGAGGGTCTTCGCCGGAATGATCTGGGGCTTCGAGTTCCGCTACATCCCCTACGACAAAGCCCGGGGGGCGGCGGAGGAATTGGAGATCGTAAGCCTGGGCGAAATCCCCTGGGGAGATCCCCGTCTGGAGTCCTCCCAGATGAGGCTGACCGGAACCCAGCTTCGGGCGTATTTGGAATACCGACCCGACCCGACCGCGGCGGCGCGGCGGGCTTCCTGGGGGCACGCGACCTTTCAGTCCGCCCAGGGCAGGGGCTCGGCTCCCCTGGCGGGAGGCCGGGAGTCCCGCAGGTCCGCCCTGGATCAGGCGGTCAAGGAAGCGTTCCGGGAACTGCTCCGGCCGGTGGAGAAAAACAAGCCCCGGGAGATCCGGGGAATCTTCGCCTACGACGGCCCGCCCCGGATCGTGATCGTCGGGGGTTCGTACACCGCTATCGTGAGGATCCGGGCCAAGGTCACCGAGGTGAGGAAGTATACGGTCTACTGATCCGGGAGCCCGATCAAGCCTTCAGCCTGTCCTTTTCCACCGTCTCGTGCATCTCATCCAGCCTCCGCATCACGGCATCCACCACGGCCTGCTTCTTGTCGTCGTTGAAATGGGCCGCGTGCTTGATTCGCTCCCGGAACTCCCGGCAGTCCATGACGGGACCGGCGTCGTAGACGACCTTGTCCGGGCAGACCAGGTCCACGTGCATCTGGGGATCTTCGGGGTTGATACGGAGAATGTTGCCGTTGATGGAGACCAGGACCATGCGGTCGAAGGATTTCAGGTAGGAATCGATCTCCCGGACGCCTTTCTTGGTTCCCGGGTCCCAGGGCCGGAACCGGGTGCCCGCGGGGAAGACCAGGAGTATGCGACCCGTCTTTTTGAGGACGTCCAGCTCCTTCATGGCCGCGTGGTTTATGCTGCGGCTCTTCATCATCTCCAGGAAGAGCTCCTTGGGATCCGTCAGGTGGTTCCGGATGATCTCCATGGATCGGCTGGGGTAGATCACGAGCCGGGAATAGGCCTCCACGATGGTCCGGATCAGGGGATTGTCCTCGTTCAGCTTGATCCCAGCCACGGCCACGACGGCCTGGGCCAGCTGTTCGCCTTCGGGGCCCTGGTGGCGGAGGAGGTAGTGGAAGGCGGGAAGGTCCGCGTTGCTGTAATGCTCCAGGAGGAGCAGACAGGATTTGCCCTCCCGGGCTTCCCGATGGAGCTCCGCCAGGTTCTCGAAATGCCGGATCCCGCTGCCGGGAAGAAGGTTCTCTCCGACGATCCTGTCGATGAAGGGCAGGATCTCCGGATTGGCCGGCTGGAATACGTTGTCGTCCGTCACGGTCTCCGGAATGCGGGTGTGCTTCATGGCCTCAATGAAAACGCTCCGGTACTTCGTGCTGATGCTGTCCATCGCCTGGCCTTGGAATTGGATTGGGGGCAGTTCAAGTATAGCCGCCTGCGGGAAGGGCGGTCAATGTCGGCGGGCGGTAAACAGTGGACAGTGGACAGTGGACGGAAATGTCTACCGAAGACGGCCGAGAGCTACGCTTCGGCGTGGTGTGCGGCCGAAATCATTGTGCCGCTTCAGACCACTGTCCACCGTCCACCGATCACTTCGGAAACTCCACCGCCAGCCAATCCTTGGGATCCGCCATGCCCGCGTCGATGAGCCCCAGGGCCACGTCATCCGTGGTCTCCCCGACCAGCCAACCCTTGCCGTCGTGGGGGAACCGGGCGCCGGGGCCCGGCAGGTCGAAGGCGGCGAGGGCGTGGGAATGCTTGACCGACAGCATGAGGAGGGCGTCCCGGTTGTCGTGGCGCGCCAGGATAGCCAGGAGGACGGCACGGGAATCGCAGTCCCCCCGGCCCTCGAAGGCCGCGGACAGGGGATTCACCACGTCGCTGCCCTCGGGATCCCGCTCGTACCGGAAACCCTGGGTCCAGGCCAGGAGCCGGGCGGTCCGTGCCCGTTCGTCCGGCTCCCCCGCGAGTTCCCTCTGGAGGATCAGGGACAGGAAGTCCAGACGGTGGAAGGTCTCCCGGTAGACCATGCGGTAGAACCGCGCCCAGGCCGCCAAGGCCAAATCCGGGGCGGAGTTCGCGTAGACGGCGAAGACCTGGAATTCCCGCTCCACCGTATCCTGGGCGGCCCGGCCTTCCCGGGGATCGTAGGGGACCCGAAGTGTCCGGCCGCCGAACCGGAGGTCCGCGGGCTTCCGGGCCCCGGGATCCCAGGATAGGTTGAACTGGCTGACCGGCCCCGGGTAGAGCCGGGCTTCCTCGTCCACGGAAAATCCGTCCAGGCAGGAGAGGATGAAGGGCAGGTAGGCCTCGTACCGCTCTTCTGGGACGTAGGCCAAGAGGGCGATGTCCTTCTCGGGCCTGCCCGCGGAGTTCCGGGGAGCGCCGTCCAGGAAAAGCCCCCAGCCCCGGTAGGGCTCGCCCGCGACGGGGAAGCTCAGGTCCGCCATCACGGCACCCCGGCGCTGGTAGGTGAAGGCCTCGGAATCGGCCCGGGCGGACAGTTTCTTCAGTATGTCATCCCGCATCGCCGGGGCGTCCGAATATCGGGCGGGTTCGTAGAGGAAGACCTGGAAGAGCAGGACCCCGGATGGATCGGTGAAGGAAAACCGGGAACTCCCGTCCCCGTCGTTCAGGGTGAAGCCCTCGGGAAGCTCCAGGTAGAATCCGGAGTCGGAGTAGAGTTCCTCCGCCGAAGCGCCCCAGGAAACCGAGAGGGCCAGGGCTGCGGCGAGGAAGAAGGCCCGTATCCGGGATCGCGGGGCCGGGACGCGGCGGTCGGAAGGCAGCTCACTTCGCATGGGGTTTCCTCGGGGTCGTGATGTCCGCGGAGGGTCCGCCGCGTCTCCCGGTCCGTAGTGCCCGGGATCCGCTCCGGGGGCCGGAGGCTTGAGCCCCCGGGGGAATCCGCCGCCCCGCCTCCTCCAAGGCCCGGGTCCGGAACTCGTCGAAGGGCGGCTCCCGGTCGTACCGATGCACCACGGTCCGGTCCCGGGAGTCCTCGACGGTCAGGATGTATTCCCCCAGGATGTCGGATTCCAGGTTCACCGCCAGCACCGGTGAGCGGGCGGAGGGTTCGAACACGAAGGCCCGGTACCGATATCGTTCCAGGTGCCGCTCCTTTGTGCGCGGTATCGCGACGAAGACAGCCGCGTACCCCGGCCTCTCCACCCGCTCCGCGGGGGGGCCGGTCAAGAGGTACCGCATCCAGGTTAGATCCCTCAGGGGTTCCACCCGTTCCCTCCTAGCTCTCTACAAAGTATATCGGCAGGGAGTGCCAAGGGCAAACGGGATCGCCGTCATTGCATCGATCTCGTCTCGGCGCTATACTGGTCTTGGAATCAGGCCGGATACCGCCTAGGGCGGTTCCCGGCCGAACCCGGCGCCCCGTGGGGCCGCCATACCGGCGCAGCCGCGCCAAGAAGGGGGAAGCGAATGGATCCCGACGGTAGTTGTCCGTCACCAATCTCGTTCCAAAGCTGGCCCCCGAGAGCCGGGTTACCCGCCTTCCGACAGCATTCCTGAAAGCCGTCGAACCGCGCGCGACCCTCCCGGGGGCGGGAGGGTACAATCATGATCCGAATCTGGAAACAACAGGAGGGGGTCCTGGTCCCGACCCAGGCCGCCGGACCCGGAACCTGGGTGGACGCCCGGTGGGCGTCCCCGGAGGATCTTTCGGTCCTCGGGAAGGACTACGGGATCCTGACCGAGCATCTTCAGGACATCGTGGACGCGGACGAGCAGTCCCGTCTTGAAAAAGAGGACGAGTACACCCTGCTGATCGTCCGGCTGCCCGTACACGACAGCCGCTATGAACCGGCCTTCTTCACCGCCCCCGTGGGCATCGTCCTCTTCCCGGACCGGGTGGTGACCGTATGCTGGGCGGATTCCGAGGTGCTGGCCGACATGGCGGAGAACCGGGTTCGGGGGCTTTACCTTGAAAACCGGAACGCCTTCGTCCTGCGGCTCCTGGGCCGGGCGGCCGTCGTCTACCTGCGGCACCTCAAGGTCCTGAACCGGAGGACCGGCGCCATCGAGCGGGAGCTCCAGAAATCCGTGCGCAACACCGAACTGGTCCAGCTCCTGACCATCGAGAAGTCCCTGGTCTACTTCACCACAAGCCTCAAGTCCAACGAGCTTGTCCTGGAAAAGCTCCTCAAGAGCCGGCTGATCCGGTTCCAGGAAGAGGAGACTGAGCTCCTGGAGGACGTGGAGATCGACAACCGCCAGGCCATCGCCATGGCCAACATCCACAGCGACATCCTGTCGGGCATGATGGACGCTTTCGCCTCGGTCATTTCCAATAATCTCAATATCGTGATGAAGCGGCTGACCGTGATCTCCCTGGTGCTCATGATCCCGACCTTCATCGTGAGCGCCTTCGGAATGAACGTCCCCCTGCCCTGGCACGACAGCGGGAACGCCCTCTTGTATATCGGGGGACTCTGCGCGGTCTGCGCCATGGGAGGGGCCGTGGCTCTCACCCGGGACCGGAAGCCGGTCCGCAGGTCACGGGCGCCGGTGCCCGCCACGTTGGTGGCACAGGCGTCGGGATTGGGTCTGCCGCCCCGGGGGGCCGAATAGGAGGGAGGCGGGACAGCCTTGCCAATACCGGCCCCGGGCACTATCCTTCGCCGCATGCTCGAGGTGCTCTACCGGAACGACGACATCCTCGTACTGGACAAGCCCGCAGGCTTGGCCGTCCAGCCCGGGGCCGGAATCAAGACCAGCCTCGTGGAGGCGGTGGAGCGGCAGTTCGGGTTCCGGCCCTTCCTGGTCCACCGCCTCGACCGGGATACCGCGGGCTGCATAGCCGTGGCCCTGAGCTCCCGGGCGGCTTCCCGGTATTCCGGGATCCTGGCGGACAAGGCCCGCTGCAAAAAGATCTACCGCGCTCTGGCAGCCGGCATCCCGGACGAGCGGGCGGGGATCATCCGGGACGAGATACGGACCCCCTCGGGACTCCGGCATGCCGAAACCCGCTGGAGGCTCCTGGCCTCGGGCCGGGGATTCTCCCTGCTGGAGCTGGAGCTGGGTACGGGCCGCATGCATCAGATCCGGATCCATCTGGCCGGCAGGGGCCTTCCCATCCTGGGGGACGACCGGCACGGAGACTTCGCCCTCAACAAGCGGCTCGCCAAGGAGTACGGCCTCAAGCGGCTCCTTCTCTACGCGGCCCGGCTGGAACTGGATTCGGAACCCCCCGTCCGGGCAGAGGCGCCGCCTCCGCCCCACTTCCTGTCCTTTGCCGAGGTCCTCGGGGACCCGGCCCTGGCGGCCGCCCTCGGGCTTTCGATCCGGCCTCCGGACGCCGGTCCCGAAGGGGGCGGCCCGTGAGCGCGGAGGATATCCCGGGCGCACTTCCTCCCTGGACCTTCCGGCACGGGGCGAGCTGGCTGGCCGAGGGGGGCGTCGTCCTTCCCATTCCGGGCTTCCACGACGAATGGATCCGGTCCCATCCGGACCTGGTCCCGGGCTGTGCGAACGTCTGCGACGTGGTGGTGCGGATGAGGTGGGTGAGCGTCTCGGTCTTTTCCGAGGGCTACGTGGAGCTCCTGGTTCCGGGGCGGGGGGACGGGGAGAGCCTGGAACGCTGCCGGGAGTTCCTGGCCCGGTCGGCCGGCGCCTGGACGCACGCCCTTCTCATGACCATGGACGAGGAAGGCTACATCCGCCTTACGCCGGCGGACGCGGCCGGCCCGGATGCGTTCCTGGAGCGGATCGGCACGGGGGCCGGCTTCCGGCTCTGAGCGCCGGGCCCGGGGCCTGCCGGGGACGGCCGCCGTCCCCGCTGGGGAACGCGAGGTTTTCCCCCGGAGATGTGAAATAATTTCCCAAGCCTGGAGCTTTGGATCTCCATCCCTTATACTTCCCGTTGAAAGCTCTTTCGCCGTTCGATGCGCAAGTATTGTCAATATAATAAAATAATCTGAGTAATCATATGATATATATTCTATATATCCAATTTGGCATAGTAAGTGCATAAATGAGCGCATTAGGAGGCTCCCATGCGAAAGTCCAAGGCGATCCGATGGGTCCGGCGGGGCGTGCAGATCTTTTTCTTCGCCCTCGTGGCCCTGATCTCGGTGAACCACACATTGGCCGAAAGCGGCAAGGCGATCCCCTGGCTTGCCGGCGCCAGTCTTCACTCCATCTGCCCCTTCGGCGGCGTCGAGTCCATCTGGAGCGCGATCACCGGGGCTCCCCTGGTCAAGAAGGTCCACGAATCGTCCTTCGTGCTTCTGTGGATCGCCCTGGGTCTGTCCCTGCTCGCGGGCCCCGTGGTCTGCGGCTGGGTCTGCCCCCTGGGGAGCCTCCAGGAATGGGTGGGGAAGCTGGGGCGGAAGCTCTTTCCCAAGCGTTACAATAAATTCGTGCCGCCCCGGCTGGACAAGGTCCTGCGATACCTGCGGTACGCCGTGCTGGCCATCGTCGTCTACGCCACGACCCGGGCGGGCACCCTGGTCTTCGAGACCTGGGATCCCTATTTCGCCCTCTTCAACTTCTGGTCCCCGGAAATCACCCTCTCCGCCCTGGCGGTCCTGGCACTGGTCCTCGTACTGTCCCTCTTCGTGGAGAGGCCCTTCTGCAAGTACGCCTGCCCCTTCGGAGCCGTGCAGGGGGTCTTCAACCTCTTCCGGATCTTCGGCATCCGCCGCAACGCCCCGACCTGCATCAACTGCAGGGCCTGCGACAAGGCCTGCCCCATGAACATCGAGGTTTCCACGGCGGGGCGGGTGAGGGACCACCAGTGCATCACCTGCCTGGAGTGCACAAGCGAGACGTCCTGCCCGGTGGCGGACACCGTGGACCTGGCCGCCTTCGAGAAGGCCGCGGCCGCCGCGGCGGCGAACTAAGGAGGCTGCCATGAAAATCAAGATCATCCCTATGGCCGTCGTCACCCTGGCGGCCTTCACCTTCGGCATAGCCGGGGCCTCGGTCCTGGGCTGGTGGATCACCGAATCGACCAAACAGCCCGCCAAGCTGGCATCCGGCGAGTTCGCCGGGCAGGCGGACCCGGGGGATATCCGGGGCTCCTACAGTTTCGGGGATATCGAGAAGGCCTTCGGGGTTCCCGCGGCCGTGCTGGCCGAGGCCTTCGGGTTCACGGACCGGCCCGCGGCGGAGGTGAAGGCCAAGGACCTGGAGGAGACCTACGCCGGGAAGACGGGAGCCCTGGAGGTGGGCACCGACGCGGTGCGCCTGTTCACCGCGGCCTGGATCGGCATGCCCTACGAGCCCGAG
>JBGSPT010000468.1:0-3135 GCA_041738475.1 Treponematales bacterium | reverse complement strand
CGGACGATCCTGCGGATCCCAGGAATGACCGGGCCGCGATCAACCGGGGTGGGAAATAGGAATCCGTGGGAGGGGATACGATCACCCCCGTGCGAGGTCCCTGGGAAACGGCGTGGATGACCGAGCCCTCCCCCAGGTAGATGGCCACGTGGCTGGGAGAGCCGCCTACAGTATCGTACACCAGCACGTCACCGGGCCGGGCCTTCTTGGGATCCACCGGGATACCGGCGGCAAAGATCCCCCGGGAGGACCGGGGGAGGGAGATTCCCGCCGCCTGGCGGTAGACATACCGGACGAAGCCGGAGCAGTCGAAGGCTGCCGGGGATTCGGCTCCGTACATGTAGGGGACGCCTCGATACCGGGCGGCGGCCTCGAGTATCCGCTTCCGGACCTCTTCATCGGACTGGGCCGCCGCGGAAAACGCAGCGGCGGCCAGCAGGAGAAGACAGAGTCCAGGAATCGCCCTCGGGATCTTCAATAGATGCCCGTCAAGGCCTTGATGTACTGGAGCCGCTCGTAATCCGCGGGGCTGCGGCTGGTGAACCTCGAGAGCTTGCCCCGGATGTCATCCAGGCCCGACGCCTTGCGCTGGTCCAGCCAGGTCTCCATGCCGGTCAGGATCTCCCGGATCACCCCGTACCCCTTCTGGTATATCGCCGAGCAGAGCTGAACGGCCCGTGCCCCGGCCAGGACCATCTTCAGGGCGGACGCGGAGTCGTGGACTCCCGTGCCCGCGGCCAGGTCGCAGGGAACCCGTCCGAAGAGCAGGGAGATCCACCGGAGGCTCTCGTGGTAATCCGAAGGTCCGCTGTGGACGGGCCCGGCCACCAGGCCCAGGGTGGACAGGTCGATGTCCATCCGGAAGAACCGGTTGAACAGCACAAGACCCCCCGCTCCCGCGGAGCTGAGCCGGGACGCCAGGTTCAGGAGATTCGTGTACTGGGAGCCGAGCTTGACGGATACAGGCAGTCCCGAGGCCGTACGGGCTGTCCGGACGATCTGGACTACCCTATCCTCCAGGCTGGAGGCGGTTTCGTCCGGAGAGGTGGAAAGGAAGGCGATGTTGAGTTCCAGGGCGTCCGCCCCGGATTTTCCGACCTGCTCCGCGAACTCGGTCCACCAGGGTCCGCCGATGCAGTTGACGCTGGCTATCACGGGGATGTCGACCGCGGCCTTGGCTTCCCGGATCAGCTTAAGGTACTCCCCGGAACCCGCGTGCATTCCCATCTCCGCAAGGTATGCGTCCGCCTCGGGGTGGGACTCCGCGGCGGATCCGCCCACGGACTGGATGTCCGCCCGGAGCTGTTCCTCGAAGAGGCTCTTGAGGACCACGGCTCCGGCCCCGGCATCCGCGGCCTTTTTCACGCCTTCCGGCGTCGAGGTCAGGCTGGAGGCCGCCACTACGAGGGGGTTCTGTATCGTAAGCCCGAGGTACTTGGTCTTCATGTCCGCCATTTTCGCTCCTTTTCCGCTCTGATCGTCACTTCAACCGGCCTGTACCGTAAAGCAGACAGTCTCATCATTCCGTCCGAAAGAATCCGGGTGCTTGATATATCAAACGAGCCGTAAACGACCATACCTATACGGCGATTCCGCAATTACCGCCGTTTCACGAATCCTCTGTCGATAGATCATAAAAATAATATATGAATCCTCTCAAAAAATACAAGCTTGCCCTAGGGTTTCGGGAACTCCGCCGGACGGAAAGCCGCGTCGATCACGCGGCGGGAAAGGCTTCCCGGCAAGGGCAGGGGCGGATGGTCGTCCGGTCCGTACCATCCCGCCTCGGCAATCTCGATCCCGTCGGGGGCGAGTTCGCCGGATTCCCACTCTGCCTCGAAGGCCACCATCAAGGAATCCGGAAACGGCCAGGGTTGGGACCCCAGATACCGCACGTCGCGCACCCGGATGCCCACCTCCTCGCGGACTTCCCGGATCACGCAGTCCTCGAAGCTCTCCCCGGGCTCCACGAATCCGGCGAGGACGCTGAAGATCCCGGTCTTAAACGCGGCGTTCCGGGCCAGGAGTATGCGGCCCTCCTTGTGGATCCGCGCGAGGACCGCCGGGGAAAGCCGCGGATATGTGACCTGCCCGCAGGAGGGACAGAGCCGGGCGGTTTCGTCCGCCTTGTCCCCCTGGGCCGAGCCGCAGCGCCCGCAGTACCGGGAGCCCGCCCTCCATTGGGACAGGGCCAGGGCTCGGCAGGCGGGCAGGACCCCGTCCCAGACCAGGTTGCCCAGGACCGAACGGAAAGGAACCCAGGACAGGCCGTCGGGGGCTTCGGCTTCCGGGGCCAGAGAGAGAACCGTGGGCACGGGTTCCTTCTCCGAGGGATCTGGGGCGTTCGGAACCCTCAGTGGGAAGGCGTCCAGGAGCCAGGGATCCCGCCCGGGCTCCCGGTCCGGGAAGGGATTCGAAGGCAGGCCGTCCGCGCGTCCGTCGGGGCCGCATAGGAGCTCGGAGCCCCGGAAGGCGAAATAAGCGGAAGATGCCGAAGTTGCTTGCATGGAATTCCTCGGGGCCAGGATATACGAAGGGAGGACTCCGGGGCTATGCCCTCAGGTACGGGGGGAAGCCCGGAACGAGGCGAAGACCGCCGGCAGGGCCGCGCGGAGGGCGGCAAAAATTCCGGCAGCGGCCAGGGCGCCGGCGAGCTCTTTCAAACCCGGAATCTCGAGGCCGAGGAGGGACCGGAATGCGGGGATGCCGAAGACCGCGGCGGCGAGGGACAGAGCCGCGAGGCAGCCGCCGAGACGGATTCCCCGGCCAGGGACGGAAAGCCGTCCCTGGCCGGACCGGAGGGCATTCCGGATTCCCGCGAGGGGTTCCGCCGCCTGCACCAAGGCAAGGACCAGGAAGGAAAGGCTCCGGGCCCGGGCGGATGCCCGGGACGCGTCTCCGGCGGAGGCAAGGCCCAGGCGGTATACCGATAAAAGCAGGGCCGCCAGCAGGACTCCCCGGATAAGGATACCCGGCACGGCTATCCGAGCACGCTTGCCTGAACCTCGTGGGGGCAAAGGCTCTTCGCCCCCCGGGACCAGCCCCAGGGCCAGACCGGGCAGGGCCGTCCCCGCGGCGTTGGACCATATCGTCTGGCCGATCGTCAAGGGGGGGATCCAGCCGGCCAGCACGGCG
>JBGSPT010000460.1:0-4645 GCA_041738475.1 Treponematales bacterium | reverse complement strand
CGGCGTCGGCCGCCCTCTCCGCGGCTCCGCGCCCCCTCGCGGCGGCAGCGGCGGACCTGGGAGCCCTCCTGACCTGGGATCCCCTTACAGCCACGGGCTTCCTCGAGAGGGGAGGGCACCGGGCGGCCTTCAAGCTCGGATCCTCCCAGTGGATCCTGGACGGCGACGAGCTCGCCCGGATCGATCCCGTCGAGTTCCGGGACGGCACTCCCGTGCTCTCCGGGGCCGCGGTCGCAGCCCTCCGGACCTGGTTCGCCCGGAAGGAGGAGGAGAGGGCCTCCCAGTTCCACGTGGCCGCCATCCTCATCGATCCCGGCCACGGGGGAAAGGATCCCGGAGCCCTGGCGGATCATGTGATCGGGGGCGTCAAAAAGCGGATCCTGGAGAAGGACGTGGCCCTTACGGTGGGCCTGCGTATCCGGGACCGCCTAAAGGAACGCTGGCCGTCCCGTACCGTCCTCATGACCCGGGACTCCGACGTCTATCCGACCTTGGAACAACGGGTGGAGATCGCGAATTCCCTGGAGCTCGGCCGGAACGACGCGGTCATCTACGTCTCGATCCACGCCAACGCCTCGTTCAACAAGAACGCCCGGGGTTTCGAAGTCTGGTATCTCAATCCGGACTACCGGCGGAAGCTCGTGGACGGGTCCGAGCTTCCGGACTCGGACAAGGATATCGCCCCCATCCTGAACGCCATGCTGGAGGAGGAGTTTACCACCGAAAGCGTCCTCCTGGCCAAGCGCATCCTGGACGGTGTGGGCGCGGCCGTCGGCGAGGCGTCCCCCAACCGGGGCCTTCGGGCGGAGGAGTGGTTCGTGGTCCGGAACGCCAAGATGCCCAGCGTCCTGGTGGAGGTGGGATTCCTGACGAATACCCAGGACGCCGCCCTCCTGGACGACAAGGCTTACTTGCGCTCCCTCGCGGACGGCATATATACTGGGATCGTCGACTTCGTCGATTACTTCGAGAAACGCAAAGGACCTTCCTCCAAATGACATCCGACCTCCGGCAACGGCTCACGGCCATCCTGGAACGTCTGTTCGCTCCCCGGACCCTCTGGCCGGGTCTGTTCCTTCTGTTCCTCCTGCTCTCCTCCGCGGCCTGGTTCCTCCGACCCATGCCCACCCGGTCCGCGGTTCTCTTTTTCCCCAGGGCGGAGGATCTCCGGCTCGAGGGCGAATCCCGGCAGGTGCTCCCCGGCGGCATGGGCCTGGAGGAAGGCGCCAGGATGGTCGTGGAGGAGTTCCTTCTGGGGCCGGGGGACTCCCGCTTGATCGGGGCCTTGCCCCGGGGAACCCGGCTTCGGGAGATCCTCTACCGCAGGGGAAGGCTCTACGTGGATCTTTCCGAGGACGCGGCCTTCGCCCTGACGCCGCCCCTGGACCTGGGGCTTCGGGCGATACGAAGGACCTTGAAGTATAATTACCCCACCCTGGGGTCCGTAATCGTGACGATCGGGGGCCTTGAGCCCGGCGTCCGGGGATTCGGCGCGGTCGAAGAAACCAAAAAAAAGTAAAAATAATTGACAAAGCACTTGCGGCGGCTATAATTCCAGTTAATTACTTGATTCTGAGCATGCTATACGAAAGGAGCACGTTAATGAGAAGGCAGTTCCTCATCGTGGCCGCGGCGCTTCTGTTGGTGGGCGCTATCGGCGCTTTCGCGGACGAAGCTGTCCTCATCGATTTCTCCCTCCTGAAGGCCGATATCATCGAGGATCCGGTGCAGCAGGGTAAGCTGACCCAGAACCGCGCGACGATGATAGATTTCTCTTCCACCGCGGGGGCGAGTTACACTGAGGACCAGAAGAAACAGATGCGAACCTCCCTGGCCATCCCCAACTGGTCGGTGGTGCTCGCTTCCTCCTCCCGCTCCTCCGCGACCGTCCCGTTCTCCTACACCCGGGAAGCGCCGGTCAACCAGGACGCGAAGCAGTACGCCGGCCAGACCGTTCTGGGCATCCGGGTGAGCTTCCCCCTAGAGCCCTTCAACTCCTGGGCCCGGATCACCCCGCCCTTCGAGATCCCCTCCTTCGAGCCGAAGGCGGACGTCGCCGACGACGGGACCATCACCCCGAAGGCCGCGGGCGGAGACGATCCCGTGAACGCCCGGCTGACCCGCTTCGAGGGCACCTACAACGCCGAGACCAAGGTCCAGACCGCCCTGGGCGTCGTGAAGAACGTCGGGGTCATCAAGTCCGTGGCCGTAACCGTCAAGGGCCTCAACTTCCCGCACGGCCTGTCCCTGATCCTGAAGGACCAGGACGCCAACGAGAAGGTGATCTTCATGGGGTACCTCAATTTCGACGGCTGGCGCGAACTGCGCTGGGACAACCCCCAGTACATCCGGGATGTCCGCAACCGGGAGCTCCGGATCTACCCGCTCTATCCGAAAACCAGTCCCTTCGTGAAGCTGGGCGGGGTCCTCATCAGCCGCGACGCGGCCCATGAGGGCGGGGACTTCGTGGCCTACATCAAGGACGTGAAGATCCTCTACGACAAAGCTATCCTGGACCCGGTCACGGATATCGACGACGAGTCCGTGTGGGGCATCGTGGGCGTAAAGGAAGCCGAGCGCAAGCGGATCGAGAGCCAGCGCTTCGGGAACTCCCAGGTCCTGCGCTACATCGAGAGCCTCAAGCAGGAACAGAAGTCCGATTTCACCCCCTCCAAGTAAGGGGAATCGGCAGCGGGAAAGGGCCGTCCTTCGGGGCGGCCCTTTTCTTTTGCCTTTTTCCCGGCTCCCGGGTATCATGGGTTCGATGAACGAACCCGATACGCTGAACCGCGCGGAACTCGAGGAGCGGTATGAGAGGCTCCTCCCCGTGTACCGTTCCATCCTGGCCGACCTGTCTTCCCGGGTCCTGAAGTGCCTTCAGGAAGCGGGAATCCATCCCTCCCTGAAGGCCCGGGTCAAGACCTTCCCCAGCTGGTTCCGCAAGCGAATCCTCCTGTCCCAGCAGGCCCGGGCGGCGGGGCGCAAGACCGTGAAGCCGATCGGCGACGTCCTGGCCCTGCGGGTCATCTGCCCCTTTATGGGTGACCTGGAAAAGGTCGAAGCCGAGGTCGGCCGATGTTTCCGTGTAATAGAGGTGGAGCGCAAGGGTGCGGACCGGTCGTTCCGGGAGTTCGGGTACGAGTCCACCCATATCTTGGTGGAGATACCCGCAGATCTGCGAAAGGCCGCCCGGGGGCTGGACATCGGGATCTTCGAGATCCAGGTCCGCACAATCCTCCAGGACGCCTGGGCCGAGGTGGAGCACGAGCTGATCTACAAGGCGGAGTTCAACCCCTTCGACGAACCCATGAAACGGAAGCTTGCGGCCCTGAACGCCAATCTTTCCCTCTCGGACATCATCTTCCAGGAACTGCGGGACTACCAGCACCGCCTGGCGAACGAACTGGACAAGAGGCGTACCAACTTCTTCCGGAAGATCGAAAAGTCCATAGACGAGCCCTTCTTCCCGGAGAGTACGGGGGACCTGTCCCTGGGCGCGCCGCCGCCCAGCGCCTCGGAGTACCTGGACTGCGAGGCGAGCATCGACGAACTGCTCGTGTCCGCTCTGAACGCCCACAACCGGGACGACTATGCGGCCGCCGTCGAGACATACTCCTGCATCCTGGCCCGGGGGCCCAAGAGCGAGATCGCCGCTCTTATCCACAAGCATAGGGGTATGGCCTACTTCGCCCAGTCCAAGTACGAGGAGGCCGTTTCGGATTTTTCCCGTACCCTGGACCTGGACCCCCGGTGCTACAAGGCGGCCTACTACCGCGGCGTGGTCCAATCGGTCCGCGCAGACTATCCGGCCGCGGTCCGGGATTTCGAGATCGCCCTCGACATACACCCCTACCACTTTTATTCCCTGTACCGGAGGAGCCAGGCCTATTTCCATGTCGGGGATTATCCAAAGGCCCTGACGGACTGCGAGGCCGCCCTGCGCCTGGATCCCGAGAACGAACAGGCCTCCAAGATGAAGTCCCTCATCCTGGACCGCCTGAGGATGTGAGAGCGCCGGCAACCGCTTCCCTTGACAGGGAAGGCCCTTTTTCAGTAAGGTGGGGCTCCGCGCGGGTCTTCCTACGCGTGCGTGTCCCCTTCGTCTAGTGGTTAGGACAGCGGGTTTTCATCCCGTAAACCGGAGTTCAATTCTCCGTAGCGTCACCAAAGTTTAAAAACAAAGATTTTAAGATAAAAAAGAGCTCATTTTCCTTGAATGTAAGCTCTTTTTTTGTGCTTACAAAAAGTTCAATTATTGAGTTTTTCAAAAATGTACTTGTTTTAAAAGTATTTAATATAAAATACTGTTAATAATATTTTATATTTTATTATGAATACACATTTTAAAAAAATTATTTTTGCATCTAGCATTGTCTTATTGATTTCATCAGCTGCAATTTTTACATTATTGCAATGAGCTTCAGGATTCCTGCCCTTTGCAGAATCTCTAGCCACAAAATGATATATCACAAAACAATCTAGCGAGTATGGTTATCATCTCAAAGATTATGCTACTCGTCAAGAAGTGGCAGGTACTGCACTTAAGATGAAAGGTATAGAACTTCCAGATAATTACATCTGCAAATGATATTTTACTGATGTCACAGAAAGTTCTCCTTCAAGCTGGTCTTGTAGAGCAGCTGAA
>JBGSPT010000458.1:0-2663 GCA_041738475.1 Treponematales bacterium | reverse complement strand
CCGGGCGGACCATTCACCGTCTGCGGGAAGGCCGTAGAGGGCCGCCAGTCCCAGCCCCGCCGCTGCCAGGGGCCAGGCATGGACCAGCTCCACCGGGGCCACCGCCAGACGCTCCCGCAGGGTGAAGGTCACCCGGCGCATCGGTTCGGTCTTGACCCGTCCGGCCTCCGACCAGGCCCGAATGTCCCGGGCCCGTACGGGACCCCAGGTCACCTTCCAGCCCGATCGCCGGGAGACTTCCGGGGCGGACACTCCGGCCGCCCCCAGCTGGGGCAGGACGAGTCCGCGGTGCCGTACCAGGGCGGCCAGCCGCGTCTTGGCGATCCGGGAAACGAGTTCCCCGGTCCCGAAGGTTCCCTTTCCCGCGGCGCACCACACGTTGACGCCCTTGGTGTCCAGCACGAGGATCCATCCGTCGATCCCCTCCAGGCTCGACCGCAGGGCGTCGAAGCTCAGCTTGTAGTTGGCCGTGACGAAGACCGGGCAGTCCGGGCCGGGATCCCCGACGGCAAAGAGACCCGGAAGCACCCGGTACGTCCCGCGGCCGAAGCCCCAGCGGACCTTGAGGGCGCCTCGGCGGTCCCGAAGGGACAGCCGCGTCCGGACGACCGGAATGGTCCGGCCCTGGACGACCAGGAACCGCTCGACCCAGGGGGCCTGGAGCTCCCGGAGGGCGGCGAACCCCGCCTGGCGTTCTTCGGAACCGGCATTCCTCCGTGCTAGATCGATCATGACGGACTCTTGTCCTTCAGGGGATTCCTGCCGACCCGGGTCTTGATCTTGCAGGCGCACTGCCCGCCCAGTTCGAAGTCCGGGTCCTTCCGCACGGGCAATCCCTCCGCGTCCCAGTCGATCATGCCTCCGGAGAGCTTGCCCAGGTTCGAGTAACCGGCCCGCGCGAGCAGGCGGGCCGGTTCCCGGGCGTAGATCCCGGAGGCATCCGCGAGGATCAGGGCCTCGTCCCGGGGCAGGTCTCCGATCCGATCCGGGAAGGTGCTCCAGGGCAGGTACAGCACCCTCTCCACGTCGAAGACCCGGAAATTCGTTTCGTAGGCTTCCCGGAGGTCGACGAGTATCGCGCCGGCAGCCAAGAGGTCCCGGGTCTCCCGGGGACTCAGGCTGGCTATCCCCTCGACCCGGGGGAGGCTCCCTTCCCAGATCCGGAGGTCGGGGGAGGGCGGGCGGGATTGTTCCATGGAAGAAGTATGGCACGTCACCGATTCGGCCGCAATCGGGATGCGGCGGGACCCAGTGGATCTTTTCCGTGTTCTGCCCGTCCGCCTCCGGCCGTGCTACAATGTCCCGGGGGCCGATCCGCCCCGGGAGGTACCATGAGACCCCTGTCCATCGGGATCGTCGGCACGGGATTCGTAGCCGAGCTCCACGCCCAGACCTACGCCCGGATCGCAGGCTCCGCCTTCCGGATCGCCGGCTGCGCCTCGGGCCGCCCGGAAAACGCCCGGGCCTTCGCCGAGAAGTGGTCCTATCCCCGGGCCTACGGGAGCTTCGAGGAACTGGCCGCAGATCCCCAGGTGGACGCGGTGGACCTCTGCGCCCCCAACGACTGGCACAGGGACATGATCGCCGCGGCGGCCCGGGCGGGCAAGCATATCATCTGCGAGAAGCCCCTGACCGGGGCCTTCGGGGAGGGTACGGAGGCCGAGGCGGCGGGCCTCCTGCCCAAGCGGGGGCTTTTCCAGGAGGCCCTGGCCAACGTCAAGCTCTGCGGCGAGGCGGTGCGGGCGGCGGGGGTCGGATTCGGGTACGCGGAGAATTTCGTCTACGCCCCGCCCCTGGCCAAGGCCCGCCGCCTCCTGGACCGGGCCGGAGGGACCATCCTGGACCTCCGGGCAGAGGAAAGCCACTCGGGGTCCCATGCGGAGTACGCGCGCAGGTGGAACCGGGCCGGAGGAGGATCCCTCATCCGCCTGGGTTCCCACCCCATCGGGGCGGTCCTCCACCTGAAGCGCCGGGAGGGGATGAGAAGGGACGGTCGGCCCATCCGCCCGATCCGGGTCACGGCGGAGACGGGGGCCCATACGAAGATGCCCTCCTTCCTCGGGGAGTCGGAGCGCTTCCTGAAGGCCGGTTGGGAGGACGTGGAGGACTGGGCCTGCGCCCTGGTCACCTTCGAGGACGGGAGCCATGCCACGGTCCACTCCTCGGACGGGGTCCTGGGCGGGGTCCGGAACACGGTTTCCATCTACGCCTCCAACGCGGTCCTCCAGGTGAACATCAACCCCAGCGATACCCTCAAGGTCTACGCCCCCAGGGCGGGAATCTTTTCCGGGGAATACATCCAGGAAAAGCTGGAGACCGACGGGGGCTGGAACTTCCCGGCCCCCGATGAGGACTGGGTCCGGGGCTACGATGCGGAGCTCTCGGATTTCATCGAGTGCTTCCGATCCGGGAAGGAGCCCGAGAGCGGATTGGAACTCGCGGAGGACACGGTCAGGGTCATCTACGCGGCCTACCTCTCCGCGGAGGAGGGTGTCCGGGTCGACCTGCCCTGACTGCGGGTCCTGGAGATCCGCCGGCGATCCGTTATACTGAAGGAAATGTATCGATTCGCGCGGCCGGGCGGCATCCGGAAAGCGTTTCTCTTGTCCTGCGCGGCGGCGGCGATTCTCGCGCGGCCCGCCACGGCGGTCCCCGCCCTCGTC
>JBGSPT010000453.1:0-1600 GCA_041738475.1 Treponematales bacterium | reverse complement strand
CCCGCTTGGGGACCACCGCCCAGCCCCAGGGTTCCAGCGTCCGTCCCAGGGCCCTCCGCCGCTTGGGGCCGTGGTTCAGGATGACCGATACCTCGGAGCCGTCGGACTTCCGCCGGTCCACGATCTCCACACCCGGCCCCGCGAAGCGGGGGGCGATGCCCGCGGACTTGAATATGCGGCGGTAGAGCAGGAAAGTCGCCGCGGGGTCCGGGCTGGTGCCCACGTACCAGACCTTACCCCGGCCCAGGGAGTTAACGGTGATGCAAGGAGACCCCCGGTAGAACTTCGTCCGGTCCGTCCAGACGGCGACGGGCCGGGCGGTCTCGGGCTCCACGATGTCCGCCCAGACCTCCCCCCGGGCGGGAATCGGGAGTCCGCCCACCCTCAGCCGCGCCTTGGTCTTGCCCAGGGCCTCGAAGCGGGAAACCCGCACCCCCGCCAAGGCGCGGAAGAGCCCGGGCAGGGGCTCGGAGACGTTGCGGTTCGACAGGTCCCGGGCGCCGGACCGGTAGGACAGGACCAGGACCCCGCCCCGATCCACCCAGGCGGCCAGGCGCTCCACGAAGGAGGGATCCGCCATCTGATAGAGGGGCAGGGACACCAGGCGGTACCGATCCAGGTCCACGGACCGGACGCTCTTCACGTCCGCGTTGACGTTCAAGGCCACGAAGGGGGCGAACCATTTGGCCAGCTCCGCGTCCAGGCCCGCCTGCATCCAGTCGTTGGCCCGGTGGAAGAGGCCCAGGGAAAGGTATTGTTCCCGCAGGAGGCGGGCGTCGTCCTTGGAGTAGACCAGGCAGGCGGGGCTCTCCACGGGCTCGGAGGCGAAGTCCGAAAAGGCCTCCCCGGCGCGGGCGAGGTTGTCCCCCAGGATCCGCATACGCTCGGTCTCCCGGTCGTCGGTGTCCAGAAGGCCGTAGCAGAGCTGTTCCTGGGCGAAGGCCGCGGTGCGCCAGCGGAAGTATACGATACGCTCGGCCCCCCGGGCGATCGCCTGGGAGGTCCACAGGGCCACCTGCCGCTCCGGGGGAAGATGTCCCAGGCAGACATGGGCCTGGATGCCGCTCATCTGCTCCATCACCGTGAAGGACCTGTCCTTCTTCAAGCCCCGGACATAGGTCATCAGGAAGGACTGGAAGAAGTAGGGAAGGGGAGCCTCGTCCTCGCCCCAGACCGGGTAGTTGTCCCAGGAGGCGAAGTCCATGCCCCTCGTCACGTCCTCCATGTCCAGGGAGAGGGAGAAGGGCACGGGGAAGAGGTTGGTTGTGATCCACTTTTCCGGAGTCGAAGCGGCCCTGAGGATCTCCGCCTGCTCGTCCGCGAAGGCCGCCGCGGTGTCCGACAGGAAACGGTCGTAGTCCAGGAGAAGCGCGGGGTTGTGCCGGGTGGCGGGTTGGATCCGGGGTACCGGGACTTGGGAGAAGTCCGACACCGTCCGCCCCCAGAACACCGAGCCCCAGGCCTCGTTCAGGGCCCCGACGACGCCGTAGCGGCGGGCGAGCCAGGAGCGCCATTCCCGGGCGCAGTGGGGGCAGACGCAGCGGTCCGAACCCTCGTGGCCCAGCTCGTTGTCGATCTGGAATCCCTCCACCTCCGGCCG
>JBGSPT010000438.1:0-2809 GCA_041738475.1 Treponematales bacterium | reverse complement strand
ACCTCCACCGCACGGGCGTTGTCCGCCACCTCGCAGGCTGCCAGCCCCTCGGCCAAACGGTCCAGGTCCTCGATCCGGGCGGCATCCAGGATCGGCAGGGGATCCGGGAACCGGTGGAACCTCCACATCGCAAGGAAGCCTAAGGGCGTGTGGATGCCCGCGCCGTCCCCGCGGGCTCCGAAGGTCTCCGTTATCCTCCGGGGATCGAAGCGGGACGACAGGAGCCTGCGCAGACGCAGCTCCGCCCGAAGGCGGGCCAGTCCTGGCCCGGAGCCGCGGCAGCCGTTCCGGATCCGGCAGACGTAGACGAGTTCGTGGTTCCTCACCCTGCGGGCCGCGCTCTGCCGGCCTCCCCGATACCGGACATAGTCCAGGACTTCCGGACGGACCTCCCAACGCTCGGAAAGCATACCGTAGAGCTCCTCCGGGGATACGAGGCCCTCGGTGTTGTAGCTCAGCACCAGGGTCCGGACGTCCAGGGCGTCGATCAGCCCGGCCAGGGCAGCCCGGGACGTGGACCGCACGCAATAGGGGGACCGGGTCTCCTTCCAGGCCGGCGATATACCCGCCTTGCGGATGAGCCGCCCGTCCGTCCCGGTATCCAGGGGCACGGGCTCCCGGTTCCAGCGCACGAGGGTGTTCAGGATATGGTAATTCGAGCCGTACTGGTGCTGGTTGTACGGCGGATCCAGGTAGGCCAGGTCCGCGGTCCAGCGCCGGACGAAGACTGCGGCGTCTTCCTGGAACACCTCCGCAGGTTCGGCCTCGGGCAGGACGGGGTATTCCAGCTCCATGGCCCCCAGGATCCGGGGAAGGGCGTCCTTTCCATGCCCCCCGAAACCCTTATGGAAGGCCTTGAACACGCCGGAGGTGTTGACGTGCACCGCCGCCTCCAGGAGCAGCAGGGCCAGGAGGAGATCCCGGCGGCGCGGATCCGGCGACTCGGGATCTCCGGACGGGTCCCGGGGAAGCTCGCGCTCCACCCATTCCCGGACCCTGTCCAGAAAGACCGCGTTCTCCCGGGTGTAGAACAGGCGCTCCACCCTCCAGTCCGCCCGGGAGGTGTCCCGGGGGGCGTACCAGCGGGCCATGTAGGGCTCCGGCTCCGGATCGGGGGACCTGTCCCCGCGGTCGGGATGGAAGGCGTTGAGGCGGTCGAGCACGACGCCCAGCCCCCCCTCCCCAGTCCAGAGATCCCGGAGCTCCGAGGCCCGGAGGACCAGCCAGGCGCGGTTCAGGGTGTAGGCGTAGGGTTCCCAGTCGTTCGCCTTGACCCGCATGCCCAGGGCGCGGGCCAGACGGGATACCGAGCCGGACCCCGCGAAGGGATCCAGGAAGACCGGAGCGGCTGCGCCCTCCGTCAGGGACCGGAAAAGACCACGGAGCCTGGGCACCAGGGCGCGCTTGTTTCCCAGATAGGGAATGAGCTGGGTCGTCTCGTAGTCCCGCACCCCCACGGGGAGCTCACGGCTCATACCGGGCCATGCTCGTGTCGCTCTCGAAGACCTCCACAGCCTGGAGGCAAGCCCCGGGCAGGGCCGCGGCCAGGGATTCGAAGATGTGCCGGGCTATCCGCTCTGCGCTCGGGGAATCCAGGAATGCCGGGTTGTCGTTCAGCAGTCCGTGATCCAGTCCCTCGCAGACCTCCCGCAGGGCCTTCTTGAGCAGGCCGAAATCCAGGAGCATGCCGGACTCGTCCAGGTCCGCCCCCCGGGCATAGGCCCGTACCCGATAGTTGTGGCCGTGGAGGTTCTCGCACTTGCCCCGGTAGCCCGAAAGGAAATGGGCCGCGGAAAATCCGGCCTCGACTCTGACAGTGTACATGGCGTCTCCCCGCCGGAATTGTACACCCCGGCGGGAAAAATGTCCCGGCCGTGGGCTCCGGGGGACCTATAAGCCAAGGTAACTGTATACGGCGCTCCAGAAGGTGTCGGCGTCCATGCGCCCCTCCAGGAAGGCTTTCACGAAGGCCTTGAGCTCCGCGGGGAAGGCCGCCCAGTACTCCTCCTGCCACCGCGGCATGCGCTCCCAAAGGGACTGCTGGGCGCTGGGAGCCATCATGCCGAGGGAATAATCCGTGAAGTCCTTGACCATCTTCAGCAGGGCGTCCGGGGGCAGGGGCGAAGCTTCGACGGACCTCCGGTCTCCGGGATCCGGGACGTAGGAGGCAAGGAGTTCCTCGAGCTGTTCCTCCGTCACCTCCGGGGCGTTCTTCCGGATGATGTCCGCCACGAAGTCCCGGATCATCGTCCGGATACCTTCCAGGCTCGCGCCCATGGACGCCTCGACGGCCTGGGCGGTGTTCCGGGCCGCCCGTTCGGGATTGACTCCCCCGATGCTCGCGAAAAGCGTGAGATCCCGCCTCCTGCGCTCGCAGGCCTTGACGATGGCCTCGAACTCGTCCTTATCGGCCTTGTTGAGGATGTAGTCCAGAACGGATCGGAGGGTTTCCCGGGACATCTTGAGTCCACTGTACCCCCGGCGGATTCCGAACGCAAGCCTCGGCGCCTGAACCCGGCGATCCCGATCTTCCCTGTCCACCGACCACCGTCCACTGTTTACCGTCCACCGCGCCTCAGGGTACTCTTCCGTCCGGAGAGACGATCCAGATGAGAACGGGCGCGGGCATAGATTCCGGACGGCATATCCTCGAGCCCCAGGAGCAGGCGGGGAGTCTGCCGGGGGAAAACCCGGAGCCCGAGATCGCCGTCCCGGGACGGAGCGGCCGAAGGGATCCCCGGGGCCGGGCGCGCCTGGGCGCCTGCCTGGCGGCCTCCCTTGCCCTTCACGCCCTGGGCCTGGCCTTGAT
>JBGSPT010000422.1:0-4293 GCA_041738475.1 Treponematales bacterium | reverse complement strand
GAGCGAATCGTGCCCTTTATTCCCAACACCGACTCGGACCGCCGGGAGATGCTGGCGGTCGTCGGAAAGCCGTCGGTGGAGTCCCTCTTCGAGGATATCCCTGAAAAGCTGCGCTATCCCAAACTCGACCTCCCCCCGGCCCTGTCGGAGATGGAGATCCTCCGGGAGATCGAGGCCCTGGCTGCCAAGAACCTCTCCTCCTCTTCCTGCGCCTGGTTCCTGGGGGCGGGGGCCTACAACCACTTCATACCGTCCTTGATCCCCGCCCTGGCGAGCCGAGGGGAGTTCCTCTCCGCCTACACCCCCTACCAGCCCGAGGTCTCCCAGGGTACCCTGCAGGCCATTTTCGAGTACCAGAGCATGGCAGGGGCCCTCTTCGGGGTGGAGGCCATGAACGCCTCCCACTACGACGGGGCCACCGCCCTGGCGGAGGCCGTGCTCATGGCCGTCCGGAACGCCCCGGGCCGGGACACCGTGGTACTTCCCGCGGCCCTGCATCCGGAGTACAAGGAGGTCATCCGGACCTACCTGGAGCCGCTTTCCGTGAAGGTCCGGGAGTATCCCGAATCTCCCGCAGCCGCGGCCTCCTCCCTGGATGCCTCGGTCTCCTGCCTGGTCGCGGCCTATCCCGACTTCGAGGGACGGGTCCACGACCTTTCCGGCGTCGCCGAGGCGGTTCACGCCGCGGGCGCCCTGTTCCTGGTCCACGCGGACCCCATCCTCCTGGGCCTGTTCAAGAGCCCCGGGGAACTCGGCGCGGATATCGTCACCGCCGAGGGCCAGGCCCTGGGCAACGCCATGAACTACGGCGGTCCCTTCCTGGGCATGATGGGGGCGGCGGCCAAGTTCGTGCGCAAGATGCCGGGCCGCATCGCCGGCCAAGCCTCGGACGCCCAGGGCCGGCGGGGCTTCGTCCTGACCCTCTCGGCCCGGGAACAGCACATCCGCCGGGAAAAGGCCCTGTCCAACATCTGCTCCAACCAGGGCCTGGTCATGCTCCAGGCCTGCATCTACCTGGCGACCCTCGGGAAGAACGGCCTACGGAAGGTGGCGGAGCTCTGCTGGCACAAGGCCCACTACGCCGCCTCGGAGATCGCCAAGCTCCCGGGCTTCTCGGTTCCGAAGGAGACCTTCTTTAAGGAGTTCGTGGTCAAGACTCCGGTGCCCGCCCGGTCGATCTATGACAGGCTCTCCCGGCGCTGCGTGGTGCCCGGACTGCCCCTCTCCCGGTACTGGCCGGATCGCACCCACGAACTCCTGGTCTGCGTGACCGAGATGAACACCAAGGACCAGATCGACCTCCTGGCCGCGTCCCTCAAGGAGGCCTCCAAGTGAACCTTCGACCCGAACCCCTGGCCTACGAACTCTCCACACCCGGCCGCTGCGGCGCCGCCCTCCCGGAACCGGACGTCCCGGAGACCGTCCTGCCTGCGGGCCTTTTGCGCGAAGACCTTCCCCTGCCGGAGATCGACGAGCTCTCCGCGGTCCGGCATTTCACCCGGCTGTCCCAGAAGAACTACTCCATCGACACGGAGTTCTACCCCCTGGGCTCCTGCACCATGAAGTACAACCCCAAGGTCAACGAGGCCGCCGCCTCCCTCCCGGGCTGGAGAACCACCCATCCCCTGGCGGGGGCGGAGTTCTCCCAGGGCGCCCTGGAGCTCATGTACCGCCTCCAGGTCATGCTGGCCGAGATCGGCGGCTTCAAGGCCGCCAGCCTCCAGCCCGCCGCCGGCGCCCAAGGGGAGCTGGCCGGGGTTCTGATGATCCGCAAGTGGCACCTGGACCGGGGCGACTCCAAGCGCGTCAAGATGCTGATCCCCGACTCGGCCCACGGCACGAATCCCGCCACCTGCTCCATGGTCGGCTTCGAGACCCTCACGATTCCCAGCGCGGCCGACGGCGGCGTGGACTTGGCGGCCCTCGAATCCGCCCTGGACGACACCGTGGCGGGTATCATGATCACGAACCCCAGCACCCTGGGCCTCTTCGAGCGGAACATCGAGAAGATCGCGAAGCTCGTCCACGACGCGGGGGGCCTTGTGTACGGCGACGGGGCCAATTTGAACGCCATCACCGGGATCTTCCGCCCCGGGGACGCTGGCATCGACGTCATGCACTTCAACCTGCACAAGACCTTTTCCACCCCCCACGGGGGCGGGGGACCGGGATCCGGCATAGTCGCCGCGGGGGAGCGCCTGGCGGACTACCTGCCGGGCCCGATCGCGGTCGAGAAGGACGGGCGATTCGACATGGCCATGCCCAAGGCCGGCATCGGCCGCCTCAAGGCCTTCCACGGCAACTTCGGGGTCCTGGTGCGGGCGTACACCTACATCCGCATGCTCGGGGCTCCGGGTCTCCGGCGCCTGGCGGAGACCGCTGTACTCAACGCCAACTACCTCAAGGCCAAGGTCGAGAAGGTCTACCCCCTGAAGTACGGCCGTGGCTGCATGCACGAGTTCGTGGCCATGGGCAACTTCGCGGAGGGGGTGCACACCCTGGACATCGCCAAGCGCCTCATAGACTACGGGTTCCATCCGCCGACAATCTACTTCCCCCTCATCGTCCCCGAGGCCCTGATGATCGAGCCCACGGAGACCGAGAGCCGGGAAACCCTGGACGCCTTCGCGGACGTCCTGGTCAAGATAGCCGAGGAGGCGCGGACCGATCCCGAACTGCTTCACTCGGCGCCCCACGTCACCCCGGTCGGACGCCTGGACGAGGTCGCCGCGGCCCGGTGCCCGATCCTTTGTTACAGAGGCTGATTTTATCGAAAGGGCTTGAAGCACAGAGGCACAGAGACACAGAGATACAGAGAAAAACCGCGCTTGGAACCATAGGTCAGACAGGATGTACAGGATGAGGAGAGGATTAACAGGATGGAGATATAGATGTGGGATCTTCCCATATCCTGAATCCTGTCAATCCTGGGTTTAATCCTGTTCATCCTGTCCGTTCATGGGAGTGTGGACTTTTTCTCTCCGTGTCCTCCGTGGTGATTCGAGAAAGTGTGCGCCGGGGAAGCCCGGCGCTTTTCTTTTTCCCGGGATCGCAGTAATATACCCCTGGGGGGTATAAGAATCCCTGAAGGAGCGACAGGTGAAGAAGATCGTGACCATAGAGGGCATGAGCTGCGGCCACTGCGTCATGCGGGTCAAGAAAGCCCTGGAGGGAGTTCCCGGGGTGACCAAGGCGGATGTGGACCTTATAAAAGGCGAGGCCGTGGTGGAAGGCGAGGGTTTCGGGGGCCCCCAGCTCGAAGGCGCCGTAAACCACGCGGGGTACAGGGCCGTGAAGGTGGTGCCGTGAGGGTGGACAGTGGACTGTGGACAGAAGCGGCACCAGAGTCGCGGCCCACTCGTATACTATAGCGTTGACATCCAACGCGGACTGAAGTCATTCCCGTTTACTGTTCACCTTTTACAGTTTACACTCCTTTCAGGAGGCCCCCATGCCCGTACGCCGCCGTATCGGTTCCACCGCATCCGAGGAACGACTGGAACGCCTCATCGAGGAACGCCTCAAGCCCGGCTCCGACCGGGAGCGGATCGACGGCCGCATCTGGGACCTCTTCGGGGAGGACTGGGCGGTGATGTTCACCGACCTCTCGGGGTTCTCCCGGAACGTGGCCAAGTTCGGGATCATCCACTTCCTGCAGACCATCTACGAGAGCGAGCGCATCCTGGTTCCGGTCCTGGAGAACAACGACGGCATCCTCCTCAAGACCGAGGGGGACAGCATGCTGGTGATCTTCCGCAATCCCTCCAAGGCCCTGCACGCGGCCCTGGAGATGCAGGCCGCCTGCGCCGCCTACAACCGGAGCAGGCCGGACGAGGAAAAGGTCCTTCTCTGCGTGGGCCTCGGGTACGGCAAGATGCTGCGGATCGGGGACGCCGACGTCTTCGGCCGGGAGGTGAACGCCTCCAGCAAGCTCGGGGAGGACGTGGCCAAGGCGGGGGAGATCCTGGCCACCGACGCCGTTCGCGAGGCCGTTGCCGGCCATCCCTACGAGTTCAAGGAGCTCGAGGAGACCCCGACGGGGGTCGGGAAGGCGTGGAAGTTAGTGAACAGTGAACGGTGAACGGTGGTCGGAAGCGGTAGACGAGCCGCGGCCGCGTCCTACGCTATAGCCTGGTCATCCGCCGCGTACTGTAGGTACTTCCGTCCACTGTCCACCGTCCACTGACTACCACAACAGCCCGCCTATATACAGCGCCCCGAACGCCAGGTGCAGAAGGTTGGTCGCGGGGATGGCGTCCCGGCGTCGGCCGGCGACGCGGACCCGGGCACGGA
>JBGSPT010000375.1:0-3401 GCA_041738475.1 Treponematales bacterium | reverse complement strand
GGCGGGGGCGGCATCCTGGGCGGCCGCGGCGGCCGCCAGGCGGGCGAGGACGATCAGGGCGAGGGCTCGGAAACTCGGGCGCATGGAATCCTCCGGATACGCCCCGATTATCCCGCAAACGCCCCGGTCAGGACAAGACGCTGACATCCATTTCCCGGAAAAGAGAGACAGGATGGACAGGATGCGGCACGGATGAACAGGATAGATCCTGGACTGGATATTTTAAACAGTCTTATCCTGTAGATCCGTTCATGATCCTGGTATCCTGTCCCTCCTCTGGTTCCATACCTTTACTTTTCCTTTTTGTCGGGGCCTACCGTCAACTATGCCCGTTTGACAGGATACCGTTGATGGAGGCGGCGGCCTTGCGGCCCTCCCCCATGGCCAGGATGACCGTGGCGGCCCCCAGGACGATGTCCCCCCCGGCGTAGACCCGGTCCACCGAGGTCTTCTGGGCCTCGTCCACGATGACCCGGCCCTTCCTGTCCACCACGAGGCCCGGGGTCGTGCGCGCCAGCAGGGGATTGGACTCGTTGCCGATGGCCACGATGACCGTGTCGAAGGGGACCTCCGTGATCGCCCCGGGTATGGCCACCGGGGATCTCCGCCCCGAGTCGTCCGGGTCCCCCAGGCGGAAGGACTGGACCCGGAGGCCCGCGGCCTTGCCCTCGGAATCCGCCAGCACCTCCACGGGGCTGGAGAGGAAGTCGAACAGGATCCCCTCCTCCATGGCGTGCTCCACCTCCTCCGCCCGGGCGGGCATCTCCTCCCGGGTGCGGCGGTAGAGGACCCGGACCTCCTCGGCCCCCAGGCGCAGGGCCATGCGGGCGGAGTCCATGGCCACGTTGCCGCCCCCCAGGACCGCCACACGGCGGGAGGGGTAGATGGGGGTGTAGGCATGGTTCCGGTCGTAGGCCTTCATCAGGTTGGCCCGGGTCAGGTACTCGTTGGCGCTGAATACGCCCACCAGGTTCTCCCCGGGCATCTCCATGAACTTGGGAAGGCCCGCCCCGACGCCCACGAAGGCCGCGTCGAAGCCGTCCTCGGCCAGCAGGGATATGAGGGGGCGGGTCCTGCCGATCAGGTAGTTGAGCTTGAACTCGACCCCCAGGGCCTCCAGGGCCTTGGCTTCGGACTGGACGATTGCCTTGGGCAGACGGAACTCGGGGATCCCGTAGACCATGACGCCCCCGGGCTTCTGGAAAGCCTCGAAAATGGTGACCGAATGGCCCGCCCGGCGCACGTCCGCGGCCACGGTCAGGCCCGCGGGACCGGAGCCGATCACGGCGACCTTCCTGCCCGTGTCAGGTGCGATCTCGGGGGCCTGGGACTTCCCCTCCCGGGCCTCCCAGTCCGCCACGAAGCGCTCCAGGCGCCCGATCTGCACGGCCTTGTCCACACCCCCCAGGGACTTGCCCAGGGTGCAGGGAAGCTGGCACTGGACTTCCTGGGGACAGACCCGGCCGCAGATGGAAGGCAGGAGGTTGGTCCGCTTGATGATCGCCGCGGCGGAGGCGTAGTCGCCGTCCCGGACCTTGCCTATGAAGGCGGGTATGTCGATCCGCACCGGGCATCCCGCGATGCAGGGGGCGTTCTTGCACTGGATGCACCGGGAAGCCTCCACCCGGGCCTGCTCCTCCGTATAGCCCAGGGCCACCTCGTTCATGTTGCGGCCCCGCTCCACGGGGTCCTGGCAGGGCATGTCCTGGACGGGGATGGCCAGGCGGTCCTTGGGCTTCAGCTCCCGGCTCGAGATGTCGGCCCAGACGGCGTTCGCCTCCGCGGCCAGCTGCTCCTTGCTGCGGATCATCGGGCGCCTCCCTTCGCGGCCTCGGCGGCCTTCCGGGAGGCCAGCTCCTCCGCGGCCATCTCCAGGTGGCACTTCTCGTGGGCCGCGTCCTCGATGGACTTGTAGGCCCGGAGGCGGCGCATCATCTGGTCGAAGTCCACCTTGTGGCCGTCGAACTCCGGACCGTCCACGCAGACGAACTTGGTCTCGCCTCCCACGGAAACCCGGCAGCCCCCGCACATCCCGGTCCCGTCGATCATGATGGTGTTCAGGGACACCACCGTGTGCACTCCGAAGGGCCGGGTGGTCTCGGCGCAAAACTTCATCATGACAGGCGGCCCGATGGCCACCGCCAGGTCCGGCTTCGGGTCCCTTTGGCAGATCTCCTTGAGGGGCTCCGTGACCAGGGCCTTGCGGCCGTAAGAACCGTCGTCGGTCACCACGACGAGGTCGTCCGCCAGGGCCCGCATCTCCTCCTCCATGATCAGGAGGCTCTTGGTGCGGGCGCCGATGATCACGGTCAGGCGGTTCCCCGCGGCCTTCAGGGCCTGGACGATGGGATGCAGGGGCGCCACGCCGATCCCGCCCCCCACGCAGACCGCGTGGCCGAAGTTCTCTATGTGGGTCGGGTTGCCCAGGGGCCCCAGGACCGCGATCTCGTCCCCCGGCTCCTTCCGGGCCAGCTTGTGGGTGGAAGCCCCCACGGCCTGGAACACCAGGACGATGGACCCCTTCCCGGGATCCGCGTCCGCGATGGTCAGGGGTATGCGCTCCCCCCACTCCGTATCGGCCTGTACGATGACGAACTGCCCGGCCCTGCGTTCCCGGGCGATGTCGGGCGCCTCCACTTCGATGCGGTACACGTCCTCCGACAGGAGGCGCTTTGCGATGATGCGGTTCATCTTCCCTCTCCGACCTTGAATTTGGATACCGCGGCGTCCAGGTCTCCCACGTGGCCGCGGTTGTTTTCCGCCTCTTCCCGTACCGTGCGCACCACCCGGGACAGGGCCTGGGTGCTTCCCGTCTCCTCCTGGACCGCCTCGAAGATGTTGTTCGAGGCATCCACGATGCGCAGCATGGCCTGTTCCATACCCTTGGATTTGTCCTTCTGTTCCGTCGTCAGGTCCCGGATGGCCGCGGTGGCCTCGATCAGGGAGTTGACGCTGCCCAGGATCTCCTGGGCCCCGGACCTCTGCTCCGCCATGGAGGAGGATACGGTCCGCACAAGCTCCGTGGTCTGCTCCACCCCCTGGCGGATGCTCATGAAGGCTTCCCCGGCCTTGCCCGCCAGGGCGGAGCCCCGCTCCACCTTCCCGTTCATCTCCTTCATGAGAGCCGCGATGTTCTTGGCGCTGGCGGCGGCGTTCTCCGCCAGGGACCGCACCTCCGCGGCCACCACCGCGAAGCCCTTCCCGGCATCTCCCGCGTGGGCGGCCTCGATGGCGGCGTTCATGGCCAGCAGGTTGGTCTGGGCGGCGATCTTGGACAAGACCAGGACCGTCTCCCGGACGGAACGGGCGGACTCGTCGATCTCCTGGATGGCCTTCATGGAGTCCCCCAGGGCCGCATCCCCCTCGTCCGCCGCCTCCTTGAGCTTCCGGGCCACCCCGTC
>JBGSPT010000361.1:0-3029 GCA_041738475.1 Treponematales bacterium | reverse complement strand
CCGGGCGGCGTCCAAAATGACCATGGCCTGGTCCCGGATCGTCCGATCCACGGCCCGGGCCTGGGCGCTGAGCATGCCGGGTATGTCCGGGGCCGCCGAGGGCGTCCAGAGCCGGGCCGCCGCGTCCGCGAACAGCTCTTTCCAGGCCTTCTCGAATCCGAGGCGGGCGAAGACCTCCCGCAGGGAAGGGTCCTCCCGGCGCTCCAGAAGGAAGGCCAGGGCTCGGGCCTCGGCGATGCGCCCGCATTCCCCGTCGTCCACCCGGAAATCCGGGGGGTATCCGTATTCCTGGGCTTCCGGGCGGAGGATCAGGGAACAGAAGGAGTCCAGGGTGGAGATCTGGGCTTCCGAGAACCGGTCCACCTGCTCCAGGGCCCGGGGTTCCCGGGAGGCCAGGAGTTCTCTGTAGATCCGGCCGTACATCTCCGCGGCGGCCTTCCGTGTGAAGGTCAGGACCAGGATGGAGCGGACGTCCGCCCCGTCCCGGAGGACCAGGTCCAGGTACCGGGCGGCAAGGACCGTGGTCTTGCCGCTCCCGGCTCCCGCGGATACGGCCCCGTTCCTCCGGAGCTCCACGGCTCTCCGCTGGTCCGGATCCAGAAGGCGCCCCATCTCAGCCTCCCTCCGTGGCGTAGCGGCCGCGGCAGACCGGGGACCACCCGCAATCTCCGCAGTCCCGTTCCCCGGGGCGGGGAATGCGGAAGTCCCCCTGCCGGAGCATCCCGGCGCAGATCTTGAGATATTCCTCGAAGACTTCCAGGGCCGGGCCGTACTCCTCCCGGGTCCGGACGCCGGGTCCCAGGACGTCCAGGGCCTTGGCGTCCTCCAGGGACCAGTAGCGGGCCCGGGTGACCGTCCGGCCCGCGGCCTCGCAGAGCAGGACGTAGGCGGCCATCTGGGGGGCCGCGAGGTATCCGTCCTTGTCCGGGATGATCTCGCCCTTTTTCGGGACCGTGCGCTTCTTGTAGTCGATGATCGCGTGCTCCCCGTCCCTGCGGGCCAGCCGGTCCAGGCGGCCCACCAGGGCGGCCTCCAGTTCCGGATAGTCCTTTTCGAGGTCTCCCTCCAGGCTCTCGACCTCCCAGCCCTGGAAGGACCCGGCCTCCTCCCCGAGGAGCCGTCCGATCCGGTCCTTCAGCTTCGGGACGTAGGCCTCGAACATGGGCCGGAGGAAGGGGCCGTGCCGGGCCTCGAAGGAGGGCAGGACGCGGTCCACGGAGGGTCCGACCCAGGAGAGGTATTCGGAAAGGCGGGTTCCGTCGTAGGGTCCCGACTCGGAAATCCGGCCGTACAGGACCCGGAGCGCCTCGTGGGCCATTTCCCCGGCCAGGAGGGAATCGAAGAATCCGACCCCGGACTTCTCCTCCTCCAGCGCCAGGCCCCGGGCCAGGAGCCACGCGAAGGGGCAGGAACGCAGTTCGGAGACCTGGGTGGCGGAGAGGCGCAGTCTCCCGTCGGCCCTGCTCGCCCGGGACAGGATCACCCGGGCCGCCTCCGGGGAAGCTCTGTCCCTGCGGTAGTCCGATGCGGGGGGAGCCAGGGAAACGGACGCCGAACGGAACGCTTCCGCCTGGTCCGGAAGCAGGGTCCCGGGGAAATCCGCGCCCCGGTAGGCGCGTTCCTCCCGGGCCCAGGGGTCCGAGTCGCGGAGGGCCTTCCAGTCCCGGAGTTCCTCGACCCGGCCCTCCCGGGAGAACCACGGGAAGGGGAGGTTCCAGCCGCGGAATCCCTCCACGGAATAGCTGAACACGGCCCCCCCCGCCGCGTAGGCTCGGGCGTATTCCATGGACGCGTCCCGGTCCGGAAGCCCCAACTCCTCCTTCTCGTCCTCCCGGAGGCCCGGGGCCGAGGGGAAGCTGACCCGGAATCCCTCCTGGGAGGCCCCAGCCGCGTAGTGCCTGGGCACGGCCAGGAGGGCGGAAACCCGGTAGGAGTACACGGGTACCGCAGGGCCCGGGGACTGGTGGACGTACCTCAGTTCGGACAGGACGTTCCGGAACAGGGAGAAGGCGGTGCCCGACGGTACGCCCAGGGCCAGCTCGGATTCGGTCCGGGCGTAGGCCGAAAGCTCGTCCATGGCCCGCTGGAAGGATCGTTCGTCCTCTTCGGAAAGTCGCCCCTCGTCCAGGAATTCCCGGCGGAAGGCCACGAAGGCCCGGGCCAGCTCACCGAAGTCCGGGGCTCCCGTGACCTCCCGTGCGCCGGATTTGAGCCTGCGGTAGAAGGAGTCCAGGCCGGGTTCCGGAACCCCGCAGACCCGGAAGCTCTCCAGCCAGGGATCCCGTTTGCGTCCGTCCACGGTGTAGGCGGCGTAGGCGTGGCGCCGGATACCGAAGCGCACCAGGGACCGCGCCCGGTCCGGCTCCTTCCATGGAAGGAAGCGGTCCAGGAGGAGGTTCGTCACGGACTCCAGGTCGAAGTCCCGTTCCTCGCAGGCGCCCAGGCCGGCCAGGAAACGCCCGACGGGATGCCGCGCCAGGGGCAGTCCGCTGCGGATCTCCGCCGGAACCCCCGCCAGGGCCGCGGCCTTCTCGACCCAGGGAGCCGTCTCGTCCAGGTCCGGGACCGTGACCGCGATATCCTCGGGTCGCGTCCCCGCGTCCAGGTCCCGGGCCGCGGACAGGAAGATCCAGCGGAGCTCCTCGTGGAGGTTCGGGAACTCCGCCAGGGGGGGGCATCGCGGGGTCTCCGGGAGCCCGAGGATCCGGACCGCCGGCGAGGCGGTCAGGGCCGTCCGGTATTCCTCGAAGTCCCGGGCCAGCTCCGGGCAGAAGAGGATGTAGCGGCGGCCGGTTTCCGGCTCCGGCAGGGGCTCCCAGGCCGGCTCGTAGAGGCCTCGTTCGGACAGGAAGGCCTTGTACCGGGCGTACAGCGCCGCCAGGTCCCGGATCTTACCGCCGACGGACCGGCGTCCCGCCCGCTCCGCGATCCTGCGGAGCCCGGGCAGGATGCCCGAGAGGAAGGGCACGTAGCCCGCGTATTCCGAGCGGTACTCCTGCCGGAGGAGGGATCCGAGGAAGGGCGAGCGG
>JBGSPT010000352.1:0-2834 GCA_041738475.1 Treponematales bacterium | reverse complement strand
GATGGCCGCGGGCCTCGGGGCCATCATCCTCGGGGCGGATTGGGCGGTATCCGGGGGCGGGCGCCTGGGCTCGGCCGCCGGCATCCCCCCCATAGCCCTGGGTGTGGTCCTCTTCGCCTTCGGGACGAGCCTGCCCGAGCTGTCCATCGCGGTCAGCGCCACCCTCAAGGGCAAGAGCGAGGTCAGCATCGGCGAAGTCTACGCCTCCAACACCTTCACCATGATGGTGGTCCTGGGCATCTGCGCCCTGATCCGTCCCCTGGCGGTCAGCGAGGCGATCACCGGCTTCGCCCTTCCCTTCCTGGTCCTGGCCGGCGTGGTCATCCAGGTCTTCATCACCACGGGAATGAAGCTCAAGCGGTGGGAGGCCCTGGTCCTCCTGGGCTTCTACGGGTTCTTCGTGTTTGCCAACTTCACCGACGTCCTGGCCTGGACCCGGTCCCTGCCGTAGGGGTCTGCCGCGGAATTTTCTCCCCCTTTTTCCGGTATTTCCTTATATACTGATTCCGTCGCGCAGCCCCCGCGCGATTTCTTACACGGAGGATTTCATGGACATCCCCGCCTACGTGAGGCATGAGGGCTTGAAGGCCTGGGTCGCGCAGATCGAGGCCTTGTGCAAGCCCGACCGTATCCATTGGTGCGACGGCTCGGAGGAAGAAAACGACAGGATCTGCCGGGAGATGGCAGAGGCCGGCACCTTCATCCCCCTGAACCCCGAGAAGAGGCCCGGCAGCTTCCTGGTCCGGTCCGATCCGGGCGACGTCGCCCGGGTGGAGGACCGCACCTTCATCTGCTCCCGCCGCAAGGTGGAGGCGGGCCCCACGAACAACTGGAAGGACCCCAAGGAGATGAAGGCCATCCTGGCCGGACTCTTCGACGGATGCATGCGGGGCCGGACGATGTATGTAATCCCCTTCAGCATGGGTCCCCTGGGTTCCCCGCTTTCCCACATCGGCGTGGAGATCACCGATTCCGGCTACGTGGTGGCCAACATGCGCATCATGACACGGATGGGCCGTCCCGCCCTGGAGGTCCTGGGGGATCACGGGGAGTTCGTACCCTGCGTCCATTCCGTAGGGGCTCCCCTGGCCCCGGGGCAGGAGGATGTGCCCTGGCCCTGCGACAAGGACCGGAAATACATCGTCCACTTCCCGGAATCCCGTGAGATCTGGTCCTACGGATCCGGATACGGCGGAAACGCCCTCCTGGGCAAGAAGTGCTTCGCTCTGCGCATCGCCTCGGTGATCGCCCGGGACCAGGGCTGGCTGGCGGAACACATGCTGATCCTGGGTGTCGAATCGCCGGAGGGCGAGAAGACCTACGTGGCCGCGGCCTTTCCCAGCGCCTGCGGCAAGACGAATTTCGCCATGCTGATCCCCCCCGCGGCCTTCGAGGGCTGGAAGGTGACCACCGTGGGGGACGACATCGCCTGGCTCAAGCCGGATTCCACCGGCCAGGTCCGGGCGATCAACCCCGAGGCGGGATATTTCGGGGTGGCCCCGGGCACCTCGGAGAAATCCAACCCCAACGCCATGGCCGCCATCCGGGCCAACACCATCTTCACAAACGTAGCCCTGACCCCGGACGGGGACGTCTGGTGGGAGGGCATGACCAAGACCCCGCCGGCCGGTTTGATCGACTGGCAGGGCAGGCCCTGGGACCCGGCCTCCGGCAGGCCCGCGGCCCACCCCAACGCCCGGTTCACGGCTCCCGCCCGCCAGTGCCCCTCCATCGACCCGGACTGGGAGAACCCCGCGGGAGTGCCCGTCAAGGCCTTCGTATTCGGAGGACGCCGCTCTACCCTCTTCCCCCTGGTCTACCAGTCCTTCAACTGGATGTACGGGGTCTACCTGGCCGCCACCCTGGGCTCCGAGACCACCGCGGCCGCCTCCAGCGCGGTGGGCCAGATCCGGCGGGATCCCTTCGCCATGCTGCCCTTCTGCGGCTACCACATGGCGGCCTACTTCAACTACTGGCTCCGCTTCGGCCGGATGATCAAGAGCCCTCCCAGGATCTTCGGGGTCAACTGGTTCCGGAAGGACAAGGACGGAAACTTCCTCTGGCCCGGATTCGGGGAGAACATCCGGGTGCTCAAATGGATCGTGGAGAGGGCCAACAACCACGCCAAGGGCGTGGAGAGCCCCCTGGGATGGATGCCCCGGTACGAGGACATCTGCTGGAAAGGCCTGGAGGATTTCGGGGAGGGCAAATTCAAGGAGCTCATGTCCGTGGACCGGGACCAGTGGGTCGGAGAACTGCTTTCCCACGAGGAGCTCTTCACCAAGCTCTACGACCGCCTTCCCAAGGAGCTCATCTTTATCCGGGAGCTCACCCTCTCGGCCATCTGGCGGTCCCCGGAGCACTGGGAGTTCAACCAGGCTCCCCTGGAACCCACAGAGGACTAGGAGGCGGCGGTGGACGCTTGCATCTTCTGCGGCTCCGCCCGGGCGGAGCGGTTCCTGGAGAACGAGGGAGCCTTCGCCCTCTGGGACGCCCTGCCCGTCACCCGGTTCCATGCCCTGGTGATTCCAAAGCGCCACGCCGTCGACTACTTCGACCTGTCCCGGGAGGAGCTCCTGGCCTGCGACGACCTCATCCGGAAGGTCCGCGATCGGGTTCTGGAAATGGATCCGGGGGTG
This sequence comes from Treponematales bacterium, assembly GCA_041738475.1. GTDB lineage: Bacteria > Spirochaetota > Spirochaetia > Treponematales > UBA12059 > JAAYUR01. The sequence goes on along the minus strand of JBGSPT010000352.1, from coordinate 195 downwards.
GCGGGTTTCAACATCGGGGCCAACGCGGGCCGGGCCGCGGGGCAGACCGTCTTCCATTGCCATTTCCATGTGATTCCCCGCAGGGTAGGGGATGTCGAGAATCCCCGGGGCGGGGTCCGACGGGTGCTGGGCCGGTGCTCGGGCGGGGAGGCCTAGGGGTGGCGAACGTTCCCCTGCCCGGGTTTGCGGCGGTCC
>JBGSPT010000269.1:0-1622 GCA_041738475.1 Treponematales bacterium | reverse complement strand
CCCCGGGACGTCCAGGTCGAGCTGACGGGCTCCTGGACCTGGGAGGAGGCCGCCGCATGGCGTGACGCCGGGGTCAAGCAGGTCGTGTACCACCGGGGACGGGACGCCCAGGCGGCGGGCCAGTCCTGGGGAGATGAGGATCTGGACAAGATCCGCCGCCTGGCGGAGATGGGCTTCGACCTTTCCATCACCGGGGGCTTGGTGGAAGACGACCTGCCCCTGTTCAAGGGCATCCCCGTGAAGGTCTTCATCTCCGGGCGCTCCATCCGGGACGCCGCGGATCCCGCGGCGGCCGCCCGGTCCTTCAAGGCCCGGATCGCAGAGCTCTGGGGTTAGGCGTGGACGAGCGGCCGCCCCTGCCTCCCCGGATCGGGATCTACGAGAAGGCCCTGCCGGTCGGCCTGGACTGGCCCGGGATGCTCCGGGCGGCCCGGGAGGCCGGATACGACTATGTCGAGATGTCCGTGGACGAGACGGACGCCCGGCTTTCCCGGCTGGAGTGGACCGCCGCGGAGCGCGCCATTTTTCGCCAAGCCGTAGCCGATTCCGGACTCCGGGTGCCCTCCATGTGCCTGTCCGGGCACCGCCTGTACCCCTTCGGAAGCGCGGATCCCAAGGTGCGGGAGCGGGCTCGGGACATCATGGTCCGGGCTCTGGATCTTGCGGCGGACACGGGGATCCGGACAATCCAGCTGGCGGGCTACGACGTGTACTACGAGCCCTCCACCCCCGAATCCCGGGAGAGGTATATGGAAGGCCTGGCAGAGGCCGTGGAGCTGGCGGAGCGGGCCCAGGTCTGCGTCGCCATGGAGATCATGGACACCCCCTTCATGGGCACCGTCTCCCGGTGGCTCGAGTTTGCGGAAAAACTCCCTTCCGCCTGGTTCCAGGTCTACCCGGACATCGGCAACCTTTCGGCCTGGGCCGAGGACGTGCCCGGGGAGCTCGCCAAAGCCCGGGGCCGGATCGCCGCGGTCCATCTCAAGGATACCTTGAAGCCCCGTCCGGGTTTCCCGGGCAGGTTCCGGGAGGTGCCCTTCGGCACAGGTTGCGTTGACTTTCCGGGGGCCTTCCGCGCCCTGCGCTCCATAGGGTATCGTGGCTCCTACCTGGTCGAGATGTGGACCCATGAGTCCCCGGACCCGGCCGCGGAAATCCGGGCCGCTCGAGAATGGATCCTGGGCCGGATGCGGGAAGGAGGCGTCGCGTGACCGTCGAGGAACTGAAAGAGGCCGTGTTCCGGGCCAACATGGAGCTCCGGGACCGGGGCCTGGCCATCCTGACCTGGGGCAACGCCTCCGGCATCGACCGGGAGCGGGGGATCGTGGCCATTAAGCCCTCGGGGGTGCCCTACGACGCCATGAAGGCCGGGGACATGGTCCTGACGGACCTGGACGGGAAGGTGCTGGAAGGCGCCCTCCGGCCCTCCTCGGACCTGGCCACCCACCTGGTCCTCTATCGGGCCTTCCCCGCCGCCGGGGGGGTCGTGCACACCCACTCGGTCCACGCCACCGCCCTGGCCCAGGCGGGCTCCGACCTGGCCGCCGAGGGGACCACCCACGCGGACCACTTCTACGGCCCTGTGCCCTGTACCCGGGCCCTGACCCGCGCCGAGATCGAGG
>JBGSPT010000315.1:0-4644 GCA_041738475.1 Treponematales bacterium | reverse complement strand
ATGCCCCCTGTTCCGGCCCGGGGTCGAGCGGGAAGCCTCCACGGGCCCTCTGGGACGGGGTCTGCCCCCGGCCGTTCTGCTCCGGGCCGGGGTCGCCGAGCTTCGGGAACGGTTCCGGGGGACGGCGCTCGGCCTTTCCTGGCTGAGCCCGGCGATCCTGCGCCGGAACGCCCGGCTGGCGGAGGAATCCTGGAATCGGAAACAAAGGTCGGGCCCGGTTTGACTCCGGCGGGCCGTACGGATACACTCTAGTCAGGAGGCAGTGCCGTTATGGAAGGAACCACAGCCAACCAGTACCTGACCTTTACCCTGGAAGGCGAGCAGTACGCCATCGGCGTCGCCAAGGTCCGGGAAGTCCTGGAGCACACCAAGATCACGAAATTGCCTAAAACCGCGGAGTACATGAAGGGAATCATCAACCTCCGGGGCATGGGCGTTCCCGTTATAGATCTCCGCCTCAAGTTCGGCATGCCCGAAACCCCGGTCACCAAGGACACCAGCATCATCGTGATGGAGGTGGACGGCCTGGAGGGATCCGTGGTCGTCGGCGCCTTGGCGGACGCGGTCCACGAGGTCGTGGAGATCGAGGCCGGAAGCGTCGAGCCCGCGCCGAAATTCGGCACCCGCCTGGCCGCGGAATTCATCCGGGGGGTCGGGAAGAGGGACGAGGGCTTCGTCATCCTCCTGGACATCGACAGGATCTTCAACTCCGAGGATATAAGCGTCCTCCGGGCCGCCGAAACCGTGGAAGCCGGAGCCTAGGGGGATATTCCGGGTCCTCCCGGGCGGGATCGTATGGAAATCAGACTACTCGAAGAGCGCTCGAGGATCCTGACGGAAACCCGGACCTTTTTCCTTGAACGGGGCTACCTGGAGACGGACACCCCCGCCCTCGCCCCCGCCCTCATCCCGGAATCCTGCCTGGAGGTCTTCCGTACCGAGTACGACAATCCCTTCCTGGGACGGATGGATCTCTGGCTGGTTCCGTCCCCGGAAGTCTGGATGAAACCCCTGATCGCGCGCCTTCGGCGCAGCGTGTTCCAGGTCTGCAAGTGTTTCCGTAATTCCGAATCCCTGGGCCGCCTGCACAATCCCGAGTTCACGATGCTGGAGTACTACACCGTCGGGGCGGACTCCGGGCATTCCCGGGAGATCACGGAGGAACTCTTCCGGGCCTGCGCGGGTCCAGAAACGCCCTCCTGGGCCCGGCCGCCCTTCCGCCGCATGACCATGGCCGAGGCCTTCCTGGAGTTCGCGGGCCTGGACCTGGAAGCCCTCCAGGACCGGGGCGCCCTGGTGGAGGCGGGACTGGGCAAAGGTCTCCTGGTCACCCGGGATGCCTCCTGGGAGGACGCGTTCAACCAGATCTTCCTGACCCTCGTGGAGCCCTTTCTGCCCGGGGAATCCCCCCTCGCGCTGGAGCGCTATCCGGCGCAGATCGAGTGCCTGGCCGCGGACATCCCCGGGACTCCCTGGAAGGACCGCTGGGAGCTGTACGCCGGGGGCATGGAACTCTGCAACTGTTATACCGAGGCCTCGGATCCCGAGGCCGTCCGGGCATCCTTCGACAGGGAGTCGGCGCGGAAGAAGTCCGCCCGGGTTCCCCACCGGGTGGATCCGGACTATCCCGACCTCTTCACGGATTTCCCCACCTGTTCCGGGGTCGCGATGGGCTTCGACCGCTTCGTCCTGGCCCTGACCGGGGAACGGGACCTGTCCCGGCTCCTGCCCTATCCCTTCGAAACCATCCTGGCCGCGGACAGGGGAGCCCGGGGGAAACCATGAATTCCATGTTCCGAAGCCGCCTTTTCCGGCAGCAATTCCTCGTGCTCGCCGGCCTCACGATCCTCCTGTTCGCCTTCATGGTCGCCGGAATCTTCATTCGGACCCAGTCCGCCATCGAATCCCGGGAGACGGAAATCGCGGGATTCTACCGGGACGCGGTCGTGCGGATTCTCCAGGCCTGGCTGACGGAGCGGGAGGGCGACATCGCCTGGCTGGCATCGATCCTGGAAGCCGACGCGGAGCGTACGGGGACCGCCCTGACCGAGGATTCCCACGCCCGGTTCCTGACCTTCCTGAAGATCAAAACCTCGTTTTCCGACGTGATCCTCCTGGACACGGAGGGTTCCGTTCTGCTCAACCGCACCGGGCCCGCGGTGCGGGAGATGAACCTCCGGGACCGTGACTACTTCCGGGCCGCCCTTGACGGACGTACCTTCGTCTCCGGAGTCTTTCGGAACCGCCTGACCGGGCGCAACGCCGTCGCGGTCAGCCGGCCCCTGCGGTACCGGGGCGAGGTCGCGGCGGTGCTGGCGGGCACGGTGCTCCTGGCGGATCTGGTCCGCATCGTGGAGGGGATGGACCTCGGGGACCTGGGAGCCGTGTTCATCACGGATACCGAAGGCCGGCTGGTGGCGGCTTCCGCCGCGGAGGAGCTTCGGACGTCGACGGCCGATTCCGGGGAGGAAGGGCCGGTGCTGGACTCCTTCGCGGTGCGCCGTGCCTCCGCCGACCTGGAGGGAGCGGGCAAATATGTGGGTGTGTCCGGGGAGACCGTCATCGGGGCCTACGGCCGATATCCCCGGCTCGACCTGGGGATCGTCGTTGAGCTCGACAGCGGCCAGGCCCTCCGGCCCATTACCCGTCTGCTGGAATTCTTCGCCCAGTTCGCCGCGGTGCTCCTGGCGCTCCAGCTGATCCTGGCCTACGCCCTGAGCGCCCGCCTGGTGCGCCCCATCCGCGCCCTCGCGGAAGCCGCCGTGACCCTGGAGGAGCGGGAATACCAGGAAGTCCCTGCGGCCCGGACCGACACCGAGCTGGACGGCCTGGTGGACGCGTTCAACCGTATGGCCAGGGCCGTGCGGGACCGGGAGGGACTGCTGAAGGAGAGCGCGGCCCGGGACAGCCTTACTGGCCTGTATAATCACGCCAAGATCGAGGAATTCCTGGACTTCGAGATCCGGCGGCACAGTAGGGACGACCGCCCCGTCTGTTTCGTCATGATGGACATCGACCATTTCAAGTCCATCAACGACACCTTCGGACACCAGGCGGGGGACACGGTGCTGAAGGCGACCGCGGAACTCCTCCGGCGCTCCGGCAGGGAGGGCGATATCGTCGGCCGCTATGGAGGCGAGGAATTCGCCGTGATCCTGAACGCCCAGAACGCCGAGGAAACCGCGGCATACTGCGAACGGATGCGGAAAGCCGTGGAGGATGCCGCCTTCGTCCACGAGGGAGTCGAGATGCGGATAACCGTCAGTATGGGTTTTTCCTGCGGCAAACCTTCCGCGGCGGGCCCCTTCGAGTTGATCCGGGCGGCGGACAAGGCCCTGTACGCCGCCAAGCAGGGGGGGCGCAACCGGGTCGTGGCTTCCGGGAGCTAGGCCGGCGGCCGGCTTTACAAAGTCCCCCGAATTTGCAATAGTTCCGTGACCCCGCGGATTCCGGATCCCCTTTCGGAACCGCGGCGGCATCCATCCCATGAAAGCCCGGCTCCCCCATCCCTCCCGAAGGACGGGAGCCGAAATCCGAGAGGTAGATCATGATCCGAGGCGGAGACATAGCCAAGGGCAGCATCCTGCTCATCAACAGCCATCCCCACATCGTTGTGGACCGGGAATTCGTCAATCCCGGCAAAGGGGCGGCCTTCGCGCGGGTCAAGGCCAAGAACCTGCGGAACGGCAACGTGGTCACCCAGACCATCAAGACCCAGGACGAGGTCGAGGACGCCCAGGTCGACCTGATCGACTGCCAGTACCAGTACTCGGACGCCGAGCATTTCGTCTTCATGAACAACGAGACCTTCGAGCAGTACTTCATCCCCTTTCCGGGCCACGAGGACAGGAAGTTCTACCTCCAGGAGGGCGAAACCTACTCGATCCTCTTCTTCGAGGGGGAGGCCATCGACATCAAGATCCCCTACAAGATGGTCTTCACCGTGACGGAGAGCGAGAACTACGTCCGCGGCGACACCGTCTCCGGCGCGACCAAGCCCGTCGTCTGCGAGACGGGCCTGGTGGTGCGGGTGCCCCTGTTCATCAAGCAGGGCGAGAGGATCCTGGTCAACACGGAGACCAACGAGTACCAGGAGAGGGTGAATAGTTAGGTAAGCGGTGAACAGTAAACGGTGAACGGGAGTGAGTACAGGTTCGCGACCAGGTCCCACGCCTAAGCGTGGTCTCGGACAGTACACTGCAGTCGCTTCCGTCCACCGTCCACCGACCACCGCCTACCCTCAATCTCCCGCCGGACCGCCCCCGCTCGATCCGTATATCCACAAATCCGTCTCCTTCCGCTATTCCGGCCGGGATCTCCGGCTGGATCTGTCCCACGCCCTGTTCTCCTCTTTCGACGTGGACCGGGGCACGAAGCTCCTTCTGAAAGTCGTCGCCCGGTCGGGCCTCGCGGAGAAAGCCCGGTCCGTCCTGGACCTGGGCTGCGGGGTCGGGGTCCTGGGCATCGCCCTGGGCTCGGCCTCCCCGGGGCGGGAAGTCCACTTCCGGGACCGGGACGCCCTGGCCGCGGCATTTTCGGACCGCAACACCCGGGCCAACGGCCTTGCGCCGGCCTCCTGCGGCGCCGGGCTCACCCTGACCGGAATGGCGGGACGCCGCTTCGACCTGGTGGTCTCCAACGTCC
>JBGSPT010000137.1:0-10557 GCA_041738475.1 Treponematales bacterium | reverse complement strand
CCCTCCGCATCCAGGCGGGCCAGGGTCCGCTCGAATCGCGATCCGGGAGCGCAGGAGCCGAACAGGGCAGCGAAGACCAGGGCCGGCACGAGCGTACCGCGCACGGCCCGGAACGTATCAGGAAGCCTTCGACTCCGCTTTCCAGATGGCATCCAGCACCCCGTTCACGAACTTGTAGGAATCCTCGGATCCGTATTCCTTCACGATCTCGATGGCCTCGTCGATCGTGATCTGCGCGGGTATGTCCTTCTGGTACATCAGGGAATAGGCGGAAAGCCGGAGAACCGCGAGGTCGACCTTTTTCAGACGCTCCAGGGTCCAGTGCTCCAGGTGCCGCTGAATGCAGGCGTCGACGGCCTCTATGTTCTCGATCGTACCCGAGATGAGGAGACCCGCGAAGGCCCTGAGCTCGTCCTCCAGGGCTTCCCGCTTGGCCTCCTCCACCCACCCGTAGGACAGCAAATCCTCCAGGGGCTGGCGGGACGCTTCCCACGCGTAAAGGGCCTGGAAGGCGAGGATCCTCCCCTTCCTGCGGGACGCCATGCCTAAAACTCCAGCTTTTCGTCGACGATCCTGATGGTTGCCTCGGATCTCAGCTGCCGGAGCAGGTCGTTCTCGATCTGATCCAGGGTGTTCTGGAGCCTCTCCATGCCCAGCTTGTACTGGATGAGCTGCTGGACCGTCCTGTTCTGACCGGGGATCAGGTCCGCCAGGCCGAGGAACCTCTCGGGGCTCTGCTCCTCCACCCGGAGGATGGCGTATCCCGAGAGCTGGGCGCCCGAGCTCTCGATCGGATCGCTGATCCGGCCGGGCTTTACCGTAAAGGCCGCGTCCGTGAACTTCTGGCCGAAGGCTCGGACCGCGTCGGCGGTCTTGGGAAGGGTGAACTGGGAGGAGGCCTTGTAGGGCATTCCGCCGGCCATGGCCCGGGTCACGAATTCCCCGAACTTTTCGGGGGACGTCTTGATCTGGGAGGACAGGCCGTTCAGGGTCTCCAGGGCCTTCCTCCGGTCCTCCGCCCCCTTGTCCTTTAGGTCCACGTAGATCATGGACACCCGGGCCATCTCGGGCAGGAAATAGTCCTTCTTGTTGAACTCGTATTCCTTGATGATGTCGTCCGCGGTGGGCTGGGGAATGGCCTTCAGGCGTTCCGCCTGCTTGGTCTGGATGTACTTCTGGAGGAGAACCTGCTGGCGCGCCCATATCTTGAGATCCAGGGTTATGCCCCGGGACCGGAGAACCTGCTCGAGGTTGGCGTCCGTGGCGGAAGGTCCCAGCTGGGACCTCATGCTCGTGATCTGGGCGTTGATCTCCGCATCCGCGGCGGTGATCTTTTCCCGCTCGCAGAACTGGAAGAACAGGACATTGTTGATGCGCATATCCAGGACCTGCTTGCGCTCTTCCGGGGTCAGCTTGCGCTTGGCCACGGTTTCCAGCCGGTCGAAGTCCGTCTTGAGGCTGCGCTGGGAGATCACCTCCTGCCGGGTCAGGCGGACCATGGCGACTGGAGTATCGATGGTCGTCTGCGCGTGGAGGGCTACGGCGGCCAGGAGAAGACACAGGGATACAAGGCTGCGACGCATAGGATATCCTTGTCGTATGGAATCGGCGCGGCCCGTCTGGACGGGGCGCCCACGTACATAGAACAAACGATCCGGAGAAAGGTAAACAAAACCCCGGGTTTATGCAAGGCTGGCGGCTTCTAGGCTCCCAGCCTCCGGATGAGGGGCTTTATGCCCGGAAGCTTGGGCGCGAGTCGTTCCGCATCCCGCAGGGCGGAAAGAGCCTCCTCCCGACGGCCGGCCTTGGCCAGGATCTCCGCCTTCCTGCGGAGGAAGCGGGCCGAGTCCTCCGTGTCCGCCGCGATCCGGGCGGACTCCTCCAGGATATCCAGGTATTCCGCCGGGTCATCCCCGCCGGGTATGCACTCCAGGACCAGACGGCGGAACTGCAGCTCCACAACGTCGAAAAAGTACCCGAAGGCCGGCTTTTCCCGCTCCATGGCTATGAGGTTTCGGTACACCTCGTAGGCCTTCCTCCATTTTCCCCGTTTCTCGTACAGCTCGGCTACGCAGAACTCGGCGTCCATGGCCTCCGCCCGGTCGAAGAACCGGACCAGGCGGGTGCGCTCGTCCCCGGAGATGGACTCGTAATACTCCAGGGCCTCGTCGTCCAGGTCGTGGAGCAGGTCGTACATGACCAGCTTGGCCCTATACTGGGGGTCCTCCCGGCGCTCCAGGAGCCAGGACCTGTATTCGAAGGCCGGGAAATCCCCGGATCTCGCCCGGAAGCGCCTGAGTTTCCGGTCGTATTCGCGTCGTCGCTGGGGATCCGATAGGGTTCTGTACGCCTCCAGGAGGAAACGCATGGACCGGTCGTCGCTGCGGGCCGTGTCGGGGTGGAAGACCTTGGCTTTCTTCCGGAAAGCGCTCTTGATCTCCCGGGCAGACGCCTCCGGGCGGACGCCCAGGAAATCATAGTAGGTCGTAAGCGTTTCATCTCCCAAGGATGGCTCCGGAAGGATGGCGTTCGTACGAGGTCGGAGGCCGGACGGATACGGAGGATCCGGCGAGAGGCCGTCCCGCAGGCGCGCGGCCTTCCGGGACGGCCCCCTAGCTCAATTGCCGGAGTTCTGGGACGGCGGAACCGGCTGGTCCTGCGGTGGGGTCAGCTGTCCCTGGGCTCCTTCGGAACCGGGAAGAGGGGCTTCCGCCTGGCTTTCCGCGGACCACCACTCCGTCGTGGTCTGTCCCGCCCGCCGAAGCGCGGCGGCTTCCACGGATCCGATCTGGGTCCGGTTCAGCAGGGCGAGGCTGAAGGCGAATACGAAAAAGAGCCCGCCCAGGATGTAGGTGAACCGTACCACCACGTTGGTGGCCCGGGAGCCGAAGGCGGAGGAGCTGCCTCCGGAGAAGATGCCGCCCAAGTCATCGCCGTCCGAGTCCTGGACGATCACCAGGAGCACCAGGAGGACCGAGACGATGATGAAGAACACCAGCAGAATGATACTTAATAGACCCATGGATTAGACTCCGTCGACGAATTCCGCGGCCGCGGGACAGCCGTCCGCCGCGCACCCCTTCGGGGCAAGGCATCATACAGCGTACCGCCCGCAGGATCAATAGGCGGGAGCAGGTCCTAGCGGAACTTCGCTATCGGAACGAAGGTCTCGGGCTTCAGGCTCGCCCCGCCCACCAGGGCCCCGTCGATGTTCGGCATCCCCATCAGGGCCGCCGCGTTGTCCGGCTTGACCGAACCGCCGTACTGGATGCAGGCGGACTTGGCCGCCCCCTCGCCGTAGAGCCCAGCCAGGACCTTGCGGCAGAAGGCGTGCACGGAATCGGCGTCCTCGGGGGTGGCGGTCTTCCCGGTCCCGATGGCCCAGACCGGCTCGTAGGCGATGGTCACCTTGGCGAAGTCCTCGGGCGAGACGCCCTTCAGGCCTTCCCGGAGCTGGGTCCCCACGACCTCTTCCAGGCGTCCGGCCTCCCGTTCCTCCAGGGTTTCGCCGACGCAGAGGATCGGTTCCAGGCCGTGGGCCAGGGCCAGGCGGACCTTTCGGTTCACGAGCTCGTCGGACTCCCCGTAGGTGTGGCGCCGCTCGGAATGGCCCAGGATGACGGCCCGGACCCCGAGATCCTTGAGCATCAGGACGGAAACCTCTCCCGTGTGGGCGCCCTGCTCCTCGGCGGCCATGTTCTGGGCCCCCAGGATCAGACTGGAGCCTTTGAGGGCATCCGCGACTGCGGCCAGAGACGTGAAGGCCGGTGCGATCATGACCTTCTCCCCGCAGTCCCCCAGGGCGGAGGCCAGGGACCTGGCCAGGGCGACGGACTCGCCCACGGTCTTGTGCATCTTCCAATTGCCTGCGACGTAATAGGAACGCATCGGGAACTCCTTGATATAGGGATGGGGAGGGCCGCCGGCGGCCCTCGGAGCGGCGCTCCGGGGACCGCGCGATCGGCGGCTTTCTCGGAGGCGGATCTTATTTCCTGCAGACCTCGATGCCCGGAAGCTTCTTGCCCTCCAGGAGTTCTAGGCTGGCGCCGCCCCCCGTGGACACATGGCTCATCTTGTCGGCCAGACCGAACTTGTTGACCGCCGCCACGGAATCTCCCCCGCCGACCACGGTCACGGCTCCGCGCCCCGTGGCCTGGGCCACGAGTTTGGCCACCTCCCCGGTGCCCTTGGAAAACGCCTCGAACTCGAAGACCCCGACGGGCCCGTTCCAGACGATGCTCTTGGCGGAAGCCAGGACCTTTGCGTACTTGGACAGGGTCTTGGGACCCACATCCATGCCCATCAGGTCATCCGGGATGTCCAGTCCGTCCACGGCCGTCGGCACAGCGGAGGCGTCGAAGGACGCGGCGCAGACATGGTCCAGGGGAAGGACGATCTCGACTCCCGCGGCCGACGCGGCGTCCAGGATCGACCGGGCGGTGGGAACCATGTCCTCCTCCACCAGGGACTTCCCGGTCTTCTTGCCCAGGGCCCGGAGGAAGGTATAGGCCATCCCGCCCCCGATGACCAGGGCGTAGGCGTTCTTGAGAAGGCTTTCCAGGACCGCGATCTTGGAGGAAACCTTCGCCCCCCCGATGACCGCCACCATGGGTTTGGGCGGATTCACCACCATGGGCTCCAGGTACTCGACCTCCTTGGCCATCAGGAAACCGCCCACGGAAACCGGCAGGAATTTTGAGACGCTGGCTGTGGATGCGTGGTCCCTGTGGGCCGTTCCGAAGGCGTCGTTCACGAAGATCTCGCCGTAGGTCGCCAGTTCCCGGGCCAGCTTGTCCCGCTCCGCCGGGTCCTCGCTGGTCTCCTCCTTGTGGAACCGGGTGTTCTCCAGCATGACCACCGTGCCGGCGGGCTGGGACTCTACAAAGGCCTTCTTGCCGTAGCAGGAATCCTCCCCCGCGAAGACCACGGGCTTGCCGAGGACCTTCGAGAAATGTTCCGCCACCGGGCGCATCCTGTGCTTGCCCGCCAGGTACTTCTCCTCGTCCCAGGGCTTGCCGTCCTTTTCAGCCTTCTCCTTCGCCTTCTTGGAGTCCTTTTTCGGATCTCCCAGGTGGCTCATGAGGACCAGGCTCTTCACGCCCTTTTCCAGGCAATACCGGATCGTGGGCAGGGATGCTGTGATCCGCGTATCGTCCTGGACCTTGCCGTCCTTCATGGGGACGTTGAAATCCACGCGCATGACGATCCGCTTGCCCGTCAGCTCGATGTCCTTGATGGTCTTGATCATGGGATTCTCCGGAATGAGCGGGGCGCGGTGCCGTTCCGGCCCGCGCCCCGGGATCTTACTTCATGCCCGCCATGTACTTGAGCATGTCGACGACGCGGTTGGAGTAGCCCCACTCGTTGTCGTACCAGCTGACGACCTTGAAGAAGCGCTTCTCCCCGGGGAGGTTGTTCTGGAGGGTGGCCAGACTGTCGTAGATGGATGAGCGGGGATCGTGGATGAAGTCCGTGGAGACCAGCTCCTCGTCGGCGTATCCCAGGATGTCCTTGAGATAGGAGCCGGCGGCCTTCTTGAGCAGGCCGTCGATCTCCTCGATGGAGGTGTCTCGGGCGGCCCGGAAGGTCAGGTCCACCACGGAGACGTCCGCGCTGGGTACCCGGAAGGACATGCCCGTGAGCTTGCCCTTGGTGGAGGGCAGGACCTCCCCGACGGCCTTGGCGGCGCCGGTGGTGGAGGGGATGATGTTGATCGCCGCGGCCCGGCCTCCTCTCCAGTCCTTCTTGGAGACCCCGTCAACGGTCTTCTGGGTGGCGGTGTAGCTGTGTATGGTGGTCATGAGGCCTGTCTCGATGCCGATCCCCTCCTTGAGCAGGACGTGGACGACCGGGGCCAGGCAGTTGGTGGTGCAGGATGCGTTGGACACGACATGGTGCTTGGACGCGTCGTAGTCCTTCTCATTCACGCCGATGACGAAGGTTTTGATGGGCTTCTCCTCGCTCTTGCTCTTGGCGGGGGCGGAGACGATGACCTTCTTGGCGCCGGCGTCCAGGTGGCCGTAGGCCTTCTCGTCCGTGAAGAGCCCCGTGGACTCGATCACGTACTCGACGCCCATCTTGGACCAGGGCAGGTTCTTGAGCTCCTTCTCGGCCATGACGCACTTGATCTCGTGGCCGTTCACCACGAGAATGTCCGCCTCCGCCAGGGAAGGATCGCTCTTCTTCGCGGAAATCTCAGCCTTCATCCGGCCCTGTACGGAATCGTACTTGAGCTGGTAGGCGAAGTACTCCGCATCCGTGGAGATATCCACCACGGCGACGACGTCGATCTTGCCCTTCCCGAGCAGACCCTGATCGACGATGGACTGGAACACGAGTCTTCCGATGCGCCCGAACCCGTTGATCGCTACCTTCATGATTCCTCCTAGGGGGACTATCTATAATTCCGGATTGAAACGATACCGATCCTGACTTTACACGTCAATCAGCCCGTACGGAAATGCCCTTCCAAGTATCCATAAAAAGTGGTAAATTTACCATGGCAAGAGCCGATAAAAAGAGTGTCGGAGGCATTCCATAGTTCCCCTCCCAGTTTACTATGGAGTGTCCCGGCACCTTCACAGGGCGGGCCGGTCGAAAGACCGGCCTTTTTTATTGGAGGTGAACAGTGGACGGTGGACAGTAAACGGAGGGTTCGTCCGCTTTCAGAAACCTCCAAAGATCCAACCTGTATGATCGGCCGCACCGTCAGCGCACTTCCGACCACGGTCCACGGACCACCGTCCACCGCTCACAGCTCCCCGTACAGCTTTTCTATCCTCCGGTTCAGTTTTTCGAGATCCGCGGCGATCCGGCCCGAGCCCTTGAAATCCCGAGCCCGGAACAGCTCGGCGGCCCGGGCTTCCAGCACGGCCTTCTCCTCCTCCAGCGCCTGGATGCGGTCCTCGACCGAACTCTGTCCCCGTTCCGGCCGCTTCGAGCCCTTCGGCCCCGTGACCGGGCCATCCTCCGCGAGCGCTTTACCGTTCCTCGAGCTCTGTCCCCGGTCCGCGGCCTTCAAGCTCCGTCCCCGTCCCGCAAGGCCCCGGGCCGCGTCGGCTCGGGTCGAGCCCAGGTCCCTCCAGAACTCCGAAAAGGTGCCCTCGTAGGGGACGAAGCCCCCATCCTCCAGGAGGACCACCCGGTCCGCTATCTTTTCCAGGAAGTACCTGTCGTGGGAAACCGCCAGGATCGTGCCCGGGTACTCCGCCAGACCGTCCTCCACGGCCTCGCAGCCCGGAATGTCCAGATGATTCGTGGGTTCGTCCAGTATGAGGAGGTTGGCCTTCAGGAATACCGCCCGGGCCAGTTGGAGGCGGTTGAGCTCCCCGCCGGAGAGGCTTTCGATCCTGCGGTCCAGGTCCTCGGGGCGGAAGAGAAACCGTTTCAGGAGTTTCCAGGCCTCGTCCTTCTGGGCGTCCAGGACCTCGAACTCCTCCAGGACGGTCCGGTCCGGTCGGAAGACCGTCCGGTCCTGGGCGCAGTATCCGACCCGCATGCTCGGACCTACCCGGAGCGTGCTGTCGTCCCAGTTTCCCCGCTCCACCAGATCCTTGAGGAAGGTGGTTTTCCCCGAGCCGTTCCGCCCCACCAGGGCGACCCGTTCCCCGGTGAGAACGTCCAGGGAGGCCGAGTCGAAGAGAGCTCTGTCCCCGAAGGCCTTCGAGTATCCCCGCACGTCCAGGGCGATATCGGAACGGCACTCCGCTTCCCGGAAAGCCAGCTCGATGCGGCGTCCGTCCAGCAAGGGTCGTTCCGTAGCGGCATCCTTTTCCCGGGCGAGCTGGCTCCGGCGGGCCCTGAGGCGCTTTCCCCAGGCGGGGTCGGGGCGGGCACGGGCGATCTGCTCGAACCGGCGCACCAGCTCCTCCAGCCTCTCGATCCGTTTCCGGTCCGCCTGCCAGTCGGCTCCCTGGCCTGCGGCACGGCGCAGTTTTTCCATGCGGTATGCGGAATACCCGCCCGCGTATTCCGTGAGCCGGCCGCCCTCCAGTTCCAGTACGCGGTCCGCGACCCGGTCGATCAGCCACCGGTTGTGGGAAACCAGGAGCACCGCCTTGGGCAGGCCCCGGAGGAAGTCCTCCAGCCAGGAGAGGCCCCAGAAATCCAGGTGGTTTCCGGGCTCGTCCAGCACCAGGAGGTCGGGGTTCGACATAAGCGCCTTGACCAGGGCCAGGACGTTCCGCTCGCCGCCGGAGAGCCTGGCCGCCTCCCGGTCCCCGGCGCCGGTCAGGCCCGCACGGTCCATCCAGCGACGAGCCTGGTCCTCCGCATGGTCTCCGTTCCGTTCCTCGTAGGCCTCCCGGAGGGTTCCGTACTCCTTTAGGAGCCGCTCGAGGGCGCCCCCGGAGCCGCCCGCCATCTCCCCCTCCATGCCCTCGAGCCGGGCGCGCATCCTCTCGACATCCTCACAGATCCATCCCAGGGCCGAGACGCCCGGGGGCGGTTCGATGTGCTGGGGGACATAGCCGATCCTCAGCCTGGGAGCCCGGACCACGGTTCCCCGGTAGTCCTCGTCCTCGTCCAGCAGTATGCGCACCAGAGTGGTCTTTCCGGCACCGTTGCGGCCCACCAGGGCCGTCTTGGAACCCGGCTCCAGGGCCAGGGAAACCGAGGCGAGAACCGGTTCCCCTCCGAAATCCTTCACCACGTTCCTGCATTCCAACATCGGCATAGAAGCTCCATATCGGGGATCCGGGATCCCGGTCGTAGGACCGGAGCCCGGCATCCCAGCCCGAACCGGGCAGGGGTACTACGGCCCCGCCAGCCCCGCGCCGACGGCGCCTTGTACCGGCGGGGACGGCCGCCTCTATCCGGGATGCCGGAAAAAAAAGCGCGGCCGTCCTAAGGCGGCCGCGCGGTGCGTTCGATGGAAGATTATCTCAATTATCTCCAACCGATCCTGCGGGCACACCTATCCTGGGGGACTGGGTGCCTCCCGCGGAGCGGACGGCCAGGACGGACTCCAACGAAAACGAACCGATCATGGGGCCACTGTATACCGGGCCGCTTGGGGTGTCAACGCCCGCGCCGCCGGCCGGATCCTCGGGGGCCGGACGGTATTTCCTTGCAAAGATATCTATACGCTTGTATAGTATCCGCATGGATCTTTCGGAAAAACTATCGATCCTGGCCGCCGCCGCCCGGTACGACGCGTCCTGCGCCTCCAGCGGATCGAGCCGGACCTCCGCCACCGGAGGGGCCTGCACCCCCTCGGGCATCTGCCATTCCTGGACCGGCGACGGACGCTGCGTCTCCCTGATCAAGGTCCTGTATTCCAACATCTGCCGTCTGGACTGCGCGTATTGCCCGAACCGGGCGGAGGCGGACATCCCCAGGGCTTCCTTCACCGTCGAGGAACTGGTCCGGATCACCAAGGAATTCTACCGCCGCAATTATGTCGAGGGGCTCTTCCTATCCTCCGGCATCTTCGCGGATCCTGATATCGTCATGGACAAGCTGACCGAGGTTGCCCGGCGGCTCCGACAGGAAGAGGGATTCGGGGGCTATATCCATCTCAAGGCGATACCGGGTTCCGGGGAACGCGCCCTCCGGGAGGCGGGGCGCTGGGCGGACCGCCTGTCCGCGAATCTGGAACTGCCCACCGAGGACAGCCTGTCCGCCTTGGCCCCCCAGAAGAAAGGCAGGGACATCCTCGGAGCCATGCGCTTCCTTTCCGACGAGATCCGGGAGGCGGGGAGTTCCCGCCGGTGGTCCGCCTCCTTCGCCCCCGCGGGACAGAGCACCCAGATCATCGTCGGAGCCTCCCCGGAACCCGACCGGACCGTACTCAGGCTGGCCTCGGGGCTGTACGGGAGACTGGGGCTCCGGCGGGTCTATTATTCCGCCTTCGTGCCCGTCAACCGCGACCCCAGGCTGCCTTCGGGCACCCCTCCCCTCCTCCGGGAACACAGACTGTACCAGGCGGACTGGCTCCTCCGGTTCTACGGATTCACGGTGGACGAGATCGCCGGGGAAACCGAGCCGAACCTGGACGCCTCCCTGGACCCCAAGACCGCCTGGGCCCTGCGCCATCCGGAGGCGTTTCCCGTGGACCTCGCCCGGGCCGGCAGGGAGGAGATCCTCCGGGTGCCCGGTATCGGGGTGACCGGGGCTTCCAGGATCCTGGAAACCCGCAGGGCCGGGGGGCTTTCCCTGGATATCCTGCCCCGCCTCGGCATCGTATGGAAGCGGGCTCGGCATTTCTCCACCGTACGGGGTTCCTTCGCGGGCGCCGAGGGGGATCCGGCGGTCCTGCGATCGCTCCTGGCCGCCCGGTCACGGAATGCGCCGGGATCCGACCCCGGGAGCGTCCCGGAACCTCCGACGCTCCAGAGGGAATTCCAATTCTAGGATGCTTCGATGAGCAGGACGGAACGGATGGAACGCGCGCTCCTGGCGGTGGACGCCGTCTTGGGGCGGCCGGACGCCGTCTTGGGGCGGCCGGACGCATTCTCGGGGCGGCCGGAGGACTTCCCGGGTCGGAAGGAAGGCCGGGCTGCGCGATCCCCCGGCCAGCTCGAACTGGGGCTGGTCGAATACCCCCCCGCCCGGACC
>JBGSPT010000113.1:0-1883 GCA_041738475.1 Treponematales bacterium | reverse complement strand
GGGCCGGGGTCGGCTCGGGGGGACGGACGGCCTCGGGAACGGGCTCGGGGGCGGGGGGCAATTCCGGGGCGGGAACCTCCGCGCCTTCGGGGGTGCCCAGGCGGATCAGGACGGGTCCCGCGTACTCGGAGTACTCGATCGGCCGGAGCAGGCCGACGATCCACAGGACCGTCAACGCCAGCAGATACAGGACCATGGACGCGCCGAAGGAGGCCAGGGAACGCTTCTTGGCTTCCGCACGCAGGTAGGCCTGGCGGGGATCCGCGTTCAGGGCCGTCATTTCGGCCCCTTGTTCGGCTTGGTTGCCAGGCCGACCCCCTCGATACCGTTCTTCCTGAGGGCGTCCAGCACGGACACCATGAGCTGGTAGCTGGTCCCCTGGTCGCCTTCCAGGATCGCCCGCATCTGGTCCGGGGCCCGCCCCTCCACGGCCGCGGCCAGGAGGACCGGCAGTCCCTCCAGGGAGGTCTGCTGCTTGTTCAGGTAGATCTCCCGCTCCGACACCGCAAGGATGTGTATCTCCGTCAGGGGCACGGACTCCGCGGTGGCCGACTGGGGCAGTTCCAGGCGGATCCCCGGGGTCACCTTGAAGGTGCTGGAGATCATGAAGAAGATCACCAACTGGAAGACCACGTCGATGAGGGGCGTGAGATCCACCGTGTGCCGGGGTTTCAGGCGCCGCTCGATGATCATGCGTCGCCCTCCCGGTTCTTCCGGGACTTCCAGTCCGACAGGGCCGAGGCGCCCCGGGCACCCTCCGGACGGGCCACGGAGTTGATCATCAGGATCAGGGTGTTCACCTGGTTCTCCATCTTGATGAGGATCAGGTTCACCTTGGTCACCAGGTAGTTGTAGAAGATCACCGCCGGCACGGCCACGACGATGCCCGCCACGGTGGTGATCAGCGCCTCGGACACGCCCTTGGCCAGGATCGAGGGGTCGCTGACCGCCCCGAACTGTCCCAGGACCCCGAAGGCCTTCATGGTCCCCGTCACGGTGCCCAAAAGACCCAGGAGTGGGGCGATATGGGCAATGGTGCCCAGGGCGGAGACGTTCTTCTCCAGCTGGGGGATCTCCTGGTTGGCCGCGTCCTTGAGCACGTCCTTCTGGACAGTCTCGGCATAGCCCCGGTGCTCGATCCCCACCCGGATCAGACCGGAAAGGGGGGAGAGGTTGTTGTCGCAGATGGCAAGGGCCTCGTCGAAGTGCCCCTTCTCCACCGAGGATTTCACCCGCAGGAAGAGCTTCTCTTCGTCGGTGTTGATCCGGCGGAAGTAGAGGAGCCGTTCCAGTATGATGGCCGTGCCCGCCACGGACAGGGCTATGATCACCCATAGGACGGGGCCGCCTTTAACCAAAAAGTCCAGCATGGTTCCTCCTTCTTTCCTACAATACCGTCATACTCCGATGGTTTCAAGGCGAAGGGCGGCGGAATTCAGGACCCGGGACTCAGGATCCAGGACTCAGGAGGCGCCAAAGAAGGCGGCAATCCGTTCGCCCCGGCCGGGCAGGACGTGACCGGCTTCGGGGTCGAGCTCGGCCCGGAAGTCCGGCAGGAGCCGGGCAAGGCGCTCCGCGGACCGGCGTGTACGAAGCAGGGCGTCCGCCAGGCCCCCGATGTAGAGGACCGGACAGGCGATGCGGGCAAGCTCGGCGTCGGAAAAGACCGGGGGCGAATCCATCCGGGGCCGGAAAGACTCGCCCATCAAGATGGTGTAGTCCACCGCCTCCCTCGGGACATCCGCACTCCCGTAAACCAGGGAGGCCAGGCGTTCCACCCCCTTCCGTCCCCGGGGGATGAGCAGGAGGGACTTCAGTAGGAACGAAGCCCGGGCGGGCGCCGCCCCGGCGGGGCAGAGCAGGACCATGCGCCCCACCCGGCC
>JBGSPT010000301.1:0-2153 GCA_041738475.1 Treponematales bacterium | reverse complement strand
CCGGTCCGCCGGGCCTCCGAGGGAAGCAGGCCGAAACAGCGTCGGAAGGCCCGGGAGAAGGAATCCGGGGCCTCGAAGCCGAAGTCCAGGGCGATCGCCGTTAGGCTCCGGTCCCCGCCGGCCACCCCCTCCGCGGCGACGGCCACCCGGCGGCGCATGAGGTAGTCGTAGGGAGAGTGCCCCGTGGCCTGGGCGAAGAGCCGGGAAAAATAAAAGGGGGAGAAGAAGGCGGCCCGGGCCATGTCCTCCACCCCCACGGGGTCCCCCATCCGCTCCTCGACGAAATCCAGGGCCCGGAGCACCGACTCAAGCGCGCGGGCGTCCGGGCCGGTCCGGCCGGATTCCCTCATCGATCCCCGGCCGGCCTGGCCAACGGGATGAAGTACTCGAGCTCGGATTCCTCCAGCCGGTCCATGCCCTTGAACCGCTCGTCGTAGCGTTCGAAGGAGAAGGACTCGTCCGCCCTTCGCCCCAGGGACGGGATTATCTCGGAATAGAGCCTTCCCATCCAGTCCCCCCGGATCTCTTGGCCCCGGACCGTGATCACCGCATATTCCGCGGGGGGAAGGATCTTGGCGGAGCAGGGCACGGGCAGGGATTCCAGACTCCGGACCTCGAGACCCACGAAGACCTCGTAGCGGCCCGTCCGGACCGTCTCCGGAGCGTTGATGTGGAGCTCGTACCCGACGGTTCCCCGGTCCGTGCGGTCCGGGATCGCCTCCGGATCGGCTTCCAGGAAGCCGGAGAACCGCTTCCAGAGTGAGCCGATCTCGTTCTCCTCGTCCCAGGCCGAAGCCTTGGCGAAGGGATCGCCGAAGAAGCCCATGCCGGCCAGGAGGATCCTGTCCCTCGCCTCGATGCGGACGTCCATGTGCGCCTCCCGGGAAACTATCCGACCCCGGGAATCCGATGTCAAGGCGCAACGTGTCGCGAAGCTTGTGCCGGATCCTGCAGGGCAGGATCGGTCGGTTCAACCGGATCCGCGCCGCTTCGACGGCTTTTCCAGGGCAATCCGGATCGAGCGCCGGAGGAGTTCCGCCTTCATACTGAGGCCGGAATCAATTCCGATATGGAGGTTGCGGGATGAACAAGATCGAAGTGCGGCCCATCGGCCGGGTGGCGGCGGACGACTCCGACGGAAAGTATGTCCTGGAGATCGATCCGGAGTACAGGGAGGGTCTTCTGTCCCTGGAAGCTTTCGGCCGGGTTCAGGTGCTCTGGTGGGCCCACGGTGTGGATCGGCCGGAACTCCGGTCCACCCTCTCCTGCGAGCTCCCCTACGCCCGGGGGACCCGGGCGGGGGTCTTCGCCTGCCGGTCCGAGTACCGCCCGAATCCGATAGCCCTCACCTCCTGCGGCATAGTCCTGGTGGACAGGAAGGAGGGCCGGGTCGTGCTGGACTACATCGACGCCGCGGACGGGACGCCCCTGCTGGACGTGAAGCCCTATATCCCGGTCTGCGACCGGGCCCGGGACCCGGCGGTGCCGGCATGGTTCCGGGATTGGCCCGAGTGGATCGAGGACGCCGGGGCCTTCTTCTCCGGGGAGGACGCTCCGGAAACCCGGTAGGGTCCGGTATCGCCGGTCAGCGGACACTTCCCGTCCGCGCCCGGCGCGCAGCGGTGTATACTGGATCGGAGAAAGGACCATCCCATGGAAACGATCGCCTTGAAACGGCTGAACCCCGGAGACCGGCCGTGAGGCGGGCCCTGCTGGTCGTGGACATGCAGAGGGTCTACATGGAGAAGAAGGTGTACCGCAGGGAGGACATGCTCGCCGCGGTCGGGCAAGCCCTCGCGGAGTTCCGGGAGACCGGGGACCCCATTGTCTTCGTCCGGCACTGCGGGGCCCTTTCGCCCCGGGGGACGCCGGGCTGGGAGGTCCACCCCGCCCTGGACCGCCGCACCGGGGACCTGTCGGTGGAGAAGGAGCACGGCGACGCATTCGACGGGACAGGTCTCGCTTCCCTCCTGCGGGAGGCGGACGTCGGGGAGGTCCTTGTCTGCGGCCTGGTGAGCCACGGCTGCGTACGGGCGACCTGCCTGGGCGGCCTTTCCGCGGGCTTCCGGGTGACCCTCCTCAAGGACGGCCATTCCACCTGGACCCGGGACGCCGAGGCGCGGATCCGCGGCACCGAGGAAGAGCTGGCAGCC